>DATBCZ010000252.1:0-2851 GCA_036270175.1 Steroidobacteraceae bacterium
TCGAGCAGGGGCTTCTTGCCATTCATGGCATGGCGGTCCGCCCAAGTCGCGAGCGCCTTGGCCCAGTCGGCGTCCACCGACCCTGCCGCGGAAGCCGCGCCGAGTTCGGGTGGAAGATCCTCGACGCTAATCTCCGTGCCCGGAGCCAGAACCGAGAGGCGCCTGCACAGATTCACCAGCTCACGCACGTTGCCGGGCCATGCGTATCCGGCGAGCCGTGTCTCAGCGTCTTTCGACAGAGACTTCGGCTCGACGCCGAGCTCGTGCGCCGCGACAGTCAGATAGTGGCCGAGCAGATCCGGAATGTCTTCCGAGCGGGCACGCAGCGGCGGCAGTTCGATGCGAATCACGTTGAGGCGGTGATAGAGGTCCTCGCGGAACAATCCCCGCGTCACCCGGTCCTGAAGATTCTGGTGGGTCGCTGCAATCACGCGCACATCGACACGGATCGGCGTCTGCCCGCCGACACGATAGAACTCACCCTCAGCCAGAACGCGCAGCAACCGAGTCTGCAGCGGCGTCGACATGTCGCCGATCTCGTCGAGGAATAGGGTGCCGCCGTCCGATTGCTCGAAGCGGCCACGGCGTTGGGAATCCGCACCGGTGAACGCACCCTTTTCATGGCCGAACAACTCGGACTCGAGCAGGTCACCGGGAATCGCCGACGTGTTGAGTGCGATGAAAGGCTTGCCGGCCCGGGGACTGTGATCGTGGAGCGCCCTCGCCACGAGCTCTTTACCCGTGCCCGATTCTCCTGTGATGAGAACGGTGACACTCGAGCGTGCGAGGCGCCCGATGGCGCGAAACACCTGTTGCATCGCCGGCGCGCGCCCGAGAAGCTCGGGAATGCGCGGCGTGCCCGAGCCGTCGCCGTTGACAACCGCGCCAGCGTTGGCAGCCCGCTTCACGAGCGCGACGGCCTGGTCGATGTCGAAGGGCTTCGGCAGATATTCGAACGCGCCGCCTTCATAAGCCGAAACGGCACTCCCCAGATCGGAATGCGCCGTCATGACAATGACGGGCAGGGCGGGCCGCGTATCGCGAATTTTCTTCAGCAGCTCGAGCCCGGATTGTCCGGGCATTCGGATATCGGTGATGAGGACGTCCGGGGACTCGCGGCGCAATGCATCCAACGCCGGCTCTGCGGCTTCGAACGCGCGCGGCGCCATGCCGCCGTTACGCAGGGCGCGTTCCAACACCCATCGAATGGACGCGTCATCGTCGACGAGCCAGACACGTAGATTCTGGCCGTTCATGGTGCTTCTCCGAGTGGCAATAACAGTGTGAAAACAGTGCGTCCGGGCTCGCTCTCGAATTCGATCAGGCCGCCGTTGCGGGTCACCAATTCCTGCGCGACCGCGAGTCCGAGACCCGTGCCGTTCGCACGCCCCGTGACTAGGGGATAAAAGATGCTAGAGCGCAGATCGTCGGGTACGCCGGGGCCGTTGTCCTCGATCTGGACACTGGCGACCAGCCGGTGTCGGGCTGGTCCAATGCTGACATTCGACATCGCGCGTGTGCGGAGCACGATCCGACCGGTGTAGTCGGCGGGTTGCTGCGCGACGGCCTGGAGGGCGTTACGCGCCACATTGAGCAGTGCCTGGATCAGTTGATTGCGATCGAGCGTCGCGTTAGGCAGGCTCGGATCGTAATCCCTGTCGACCATGATTCCTCCGCGCGCTTCGGCGTGCAGGAGGTGATAGACGTGCTCGCAGATTTCGTGGACGTTGATCAGCGCCTTCAGGGGGGCGCGATGCGGTCCGGCCATTGAATCCACGAGTGCGGTGAGTCGGTCCGCCTCACCGATGATGACCCTCGTGTATTCCCTGAGCGAGGCTTCCTGCAGCTCGCGCTCCAACAGCTGCGCGGCACCGCGTAAACCGCCCAGCGGATTTTTGATCTCGTGCGCCAGCTGTTTGATCATGAGTCGGCTGCCATCGAGCCGGGCGAGCAGATCGTTCTCGCGCGAGATCCGTTTCCGTTGGGTCGTGTCAGCCAGCTCGAGCAACAGGTGCGTTCCTGTTATCTGGCCTTGCAGCGGTGTGATCGTGATGTCCAGAGTGCGCGTGTCACGCGGTGCGCCGGCCGGCCGCACCGTCAACTCACGATCCGCGAAGCCCTCGCCGGTGTCGAGAGCGCGGCGCAGCAGACCGATGAGTCCGTTCGAGTCCTGCAGAAAATCACCGAAGGGACGGCCGCGCGCCTGGTTCAGACTGAAGGCGAGCAGGTCCTGGGCGGCGACGTTGGCATAGATCGCGCACAACTGCGCGTCGAGCATGATGATGCCCGTGGACAGGGCATCGAGCAGATCGGTTGGATCGAAGTGCGAGAGCGCCGAGGGCAGAGAGTACTCAGTGGCCATGGGACTCCCACGGCGCAAGTTCCCTCAAGCTACTGCGAGATTCGTGCTCGTGGCGCGCGCATTGCGCGCTCACAAGCGACAGCAGGGGCGAGGCCCTCAGGTGCCTCAGCGGTGGAAGTTCGGGTTCGCGGGATTCAGGACCGAAGGCTGAAGGAGGGTGAACGTGACGTTGGTGCTCTGGCAGACAACCTGTCCGCTGCCGTCCCGGATAATCGCCTGCAGCGAATGTGTGCCGCGGTCGATCCCGTTGATCGTGGTGGAGCCGCCGCTCGGTGGGAAGTTTGGAACTCTCGAGCCGTCGAGCAGCAGAACGACCTCGTCGCCCGGCCGCAAACCGGGGTTCGTCGCCACCGCGGCATCCACTGAGGTCGCGTTCGGAAACGTGTCGTCGTTTGCCGGCTGAGCTATCGCGCAGCTGCTGTAGGGAGGGGGTGCCTTGGGAGGAGCCGCCGCCGAAGGCTGTTCCGCGGGTGGCTTCGGTGCCTTGTA
>DATBCZ010000253.1:0-3765 GCA_036270175.1 Steroidobacteraceae bacterium
CACGTTGTAAGTGACGCCGTTTTCGACGATGAGACGTCGTGTGAGGTCGAGCGAGCGTCGGGCGGACGCCCGCGCGTCGACGCCCGCGATCCTGTCGACCAACGAGCGCCACTGCGGTCGCAACTCGCCGGCCGCATCGAGGAGCTCGTCGTAGCGACCCGGTTCGGCGCTATAACTCGCGAGACAACCGTTCGCCGCACTCTCAGGCCTCGCGGCACTCATGGACGCTCAGACTCTCCTCAAATCGAGAGTGAAGGGAAACTCGGGGTTAGGGGCTTCTTGCGGAGGCGCGAGGAACCCCGGCGTGTGGCCCATGCGGAAGAACCGCGCGCGCCGCCGGCTTTCCGACTCGAAAGCGTTCACCGGGAAGGTTGCGTAGCTGCGGCCGCCAGGATGCATGACGTGATACTGACATCCGCCGAGCGAACGTTCCATCCATGTGTCCACGAGGTCGAAAGTCAGTGGAGTGTGTACGCCGATCGTCGGGTGCAGCGATGCGGGCGGTTGCCAGGCGCGGTAGCGCACGCCACCCACGAATTCGCCCACATTTCCGGTAGGGCGCATAGGCACGCGTCGTCCGTTGCAGGCGAGTACATACCGGTCTGGCGCAAGCCCTGTGGCCTTCACCTGCAGTCGCTCGACGGAGGAGTCGACGTATCGTACGGTGCCGCCGGGCGCGCCTTCCTCGCCCATGACGTGCCAGGGCTCGAGGGCCTGCCGCAGCTCCATTTCGATGCCCTGGGTGGCGAAGTCGCCATACTTCGGGAATCGGAACTCGAAATGCGGCGCGAACCACTCCGCCCGCAGCGGAAAGCCGGACTCCCGCTGCTCGGTGATCACGTCGGCGAAGTCTTCTTCCACGAAGTAGGGCAGCATGAAGCGGTCATGGAGCTCAGTTCCCCAACGGGTCAGCCGGGTGGGCTGGTACGGCTTGCGCCAGAAGCGCGCGATCAGCGAGCGCAACAGCAACTGTTGGGTGAGGCTCATGCGCTCGTGGGGCGGCATTTCGAAGGCCCGTAGCTCGAGCAGCCCGAGGCGGCCCGTCGGGCCGTCGGGCGAGTACATCTTGTCGATGCAGAACTCTGAGCGGTGCGTGTTACCGGTGACGTCGATCAGCAGGTTGCGGAACAGGCGGTCGACGAGCCAGGGCTGCACGACTTCCCCGGGCGGCGGCACCTGTTTGAACGCGATCTCGAGCTCGTAAAGAGAGTCGTTGCGCGCCTCGTCGACGCGGGGCGCCTGCGAGGTGGGGCCGACAAACAGGCCCGAGAACAGGTAGGACAGCGACGGGTGGTTGTGCCAGTAAGCAAGCAGGCTGCGCAACAGGTCGGGACGGCGCAGAAACGGGGAATCGGCGACCGTGGCACCGCCGAGGACGAAATGATTGCCGCCGCCGGTGCCGGTATGCCGGCCGTCGAGCATGAATTTCTCACTCGTGAGCCGCGACAGCCGGGCCGCCTCGTAGAGGTGGGTGGTGCGCCCGACGAGCTCATCCCAACTCTTCGACGGATGAATGTTCACCTCGATGACGCCGGGGTCCGGCGTGACCCGGAAGCTGTTCAGCCGCGGATCGCGCGGGGGCTCGTAACCCTCCAGCACGATCGGTTGCGAGAGGTCGGCGGCGGTTGCTTCCACCGCGGCCACAAGCTCCAGGTAGGTCTCCAGCCGGGCCGTCGGCGGCATGAATACATACAACACGCCGTTGCGGGGCTCGGCGCACATCGCGGTGCGGGTGATCGATCCGGCGGATTCGTGCATACCGGGTGGCGAGCGCGGGATGCCGTCGAGGGACGCGCCGTGTGCGGGATGCGGGCCGCTGTCGTGGGCAGCGCCATGCGTTCCAGGTGTACCGTCGAGCAGCGAGGCGCGCAGTTGCTTCAACTGTTGGCGGATCAACGTTGGCTGGGGTAGGGGCGGAAATGTCTGTGTCAGGTCCGGCTGCGACACATGCGGGATGTCCCCGGGGAGCGCCCAGGGCAGGCTGTCCAGTGGCAACCGTAACCCCAACGGTGAGTCACCCGGCACCAGGTAGCAGCGCTCCTGGCGCAGGAACCACGGGCCTGTTTGCCAATCCGAGTCTTGCGCATTCCGCGATACCGGCAGCACGTGGCCCACCGCTGCGGTCAGTCCCTGCTCGAAAATGCGCGCCAGCCGGGCACGCTCGCCCTTATCTGACAGCCGTGAGTCGAATGGATCGACATTCGAGGGCAGGCGCCGCTCCTTCCAGAGATAGTAGAAGGCGTCCTCGTAAGCAGCGAACACAAAAGCCGGCGACAGGCCGAGGCGCTGCGCCACGCCTGCCAGAAAGCGTTCCGCCAGTGTCGCGGAGGCTCCGTAGTTGGTTTTCTCGTTGGCCAGCAACTCCGGGTTTTCCCAGATCGGCTCACCGTCACGGCGCCAGAAGCAATTCAGTGACCAGCGCGGTAGCGGCTCGCCCGGATACCACTTGCCTTGCCCGAAGTGGGCCAGCCCGGTGGGCGCGTATTGCGCCTTCAGACGGTTGAAGAGTTCCGCGGCCCGCGCCCGTTTCGTCTTGCCGAGGGCGGCGGTGTTCCACTCTTCCCCATCCGGATCGTCGCTCGCGACAAACGTCGGTTCGCCACCCATCGTGAGCCGCACATCGAGGTCCGCCAACTCCGCGTCGACTGCATGCCCGAGCTTTTCGACGGCCGTCCACTGCTCTTCGGTGTAGGGTTTGGTGACGCGGGGCGCTTCCCAGATGCGCTGCACGCCCATCGTGTGCTCGAACTCAACCTCGCATTCCTCCACGAGGCCCGTGACGGGCGCCGCCGACGAAGGCTCGGGCGTACAGGCCAGCGGAATGTGCCCTTCGCCCGCCAGCAATCCGGAGGTGGGATCCAGTCCGATCCAGCCCGCACCGGGCAGATAAACCTCGCACCAGGCGTGCAGGTCGGTGAAATCCGCGGCCGGCCCCGACGGTCCGTCGAGAGATTTCACGTCGGGCGTGAGTTGGATGAGATAGCCGGACACGAAGCGCGCCGCGAGCCCGAGATGACGCAGGATTTGTACCAACAGCCAGGCGGAGTCGCGGCACGAACCGCAGCCCTCCTGGAGTGTTTCTTCCGGAGTCTGTACGCCGGGCTGCATGCGGATGAGATAACGGACGTCGCGCGACAGCCGCAGGTTGAGATCGACGAGAAAGTCGATGAGGCTCTTGTTCTTGCGGAGGATCGATTCGAGATAGCCGGAGAACAGCCGGGTTGGCGCTACTCGCGCCAGGTAGGGCGCCAACTCGCGCTGCTCGCCCGGCTCGTACGCGAACGGGTATTGTTGTGCGTACGGCTCGAGAAAAAAATCGAACGGATTGAGGACCGCCATCTCGGCGACCAGGTCGACCGTGATACTCAACTCGCGCGTCTTCTCCGGAAAGGCGAGGCGGGCGAGATAGTTGGCTTCCGGGTCCTGTTGCCAGTTGACGAAGTGTTCGGCGGGCTCGACCCGCAGCGAATAAGCGAGGATGCGTGTCCGGCAGTGCGGTGCCGGCCGCAACCGCACGATCTGCGGACTCAGTGTAATGAGTCGATCGTAGCGATAGTGCGTGACGTGATTGAGTGCGACATGGATCGACACGAAGAACCTCCCCACCCGGCCATAGCAGACATTATACGGCCATTCTGGAGGAGGACTTGTGCACCAAACTGAGACACGCCCGCACCATTGTGCGGCACGAGTGTGTCGAGAGTTAGATTATGGACACTCGCCGCCTGCGCGCGGCGGCGAATGTAAGGTCTCAACCTACCGAGG
>DATBCZ010000254.1:0-5703 GCA_036270175.1 Steroidobacteraceae bacterium
GTGGTCTGCTGTGACTCACCGCGCAGGGGATGAATCGACAGTTTGTTGTTGAAAAGGCCGTAACGCCGATCGAGGGTGACGCGCGCGGCCATCAGATTGCTGACGAACGGGGATTCGGGATGGTTGGCCAGGTGCCAGTTCCAGACCTCGTAATCGGGCAGTACCTGCGGCTGCAGGTCGAAGCTGTAAAGGGGTTTCCAGACGTCACGTATGCGAGCCTGGAGAATGAACGTCCCGTCAGCCTCACGGAGGCGAAATGTCTCGTGTGGCGTTGTCTGTTTCACATCCCCGACGAGGCGTAGCGGCCCGGTTAGAGTCAGGCCACCGAATCCGACATCGGCGATGTAGGGCCCGCCGTCCAGATCATCGATCCGGAGAAGCATGTGGCTGCGTGCGCGGACCAGGTCGTCTGGCGCATTCCATAGGACGCGGGCGGCGAGCCCGGTGACCCGGAAGCCGATGGTCTGCAAAACGCGGCTCAACAGAAGATTGTGCTCGAAGCACCAGCCCCCGCGGCCGTTGAAAATCAACTTGCGCTCGACCGCCTCGGTGCTCAGCAGCACGGGTCGCTTCAAGAGCGGATCGAGATTTTCAAAGGGAATGACCTGCGGGTGATGCAGGTGGATGTTGGCCAGCGTCTCGAGCGTTGCATCGCGCGAACCGGCGTAACCGATCCGTTGAAAGTAGGCCTCGATGTCGACTGAATCAGGCAAGCAGGCGCCCGTGCAGGTCGTATGCATCGGCTGACGTAATTTCCACGTCGGCCCAGTCGCCCGATTTGAGGGCCTTTGCACGTTTGATGCGAACCACGCCGTCGATCTCGGGGGCGTCGGCTTCGCTGCGGGCGATCGCGACATCCTTTTCGACGGTATCCACCAACACCCGCATGCGACGACCCACTCGCGCGGCCAGGCGCTTCGCGCTGATCTCCGCCGCATGTTCCATGAAACGCTCGCGGCGCTCTTCCTGCACTTCCGGAGGAACGTGATCAGGCAATGCGTTGGCGGTCGCGCCATCCACGGGCGAATACTTGAAACAGCCGACCCGGTCGAGTTGCGCCGCGTCCATCCAATCGAGCAGTTCCTGGAACTCGGCTTCCGTCTCGCCGGGAAAGCCCACGATGAAGGTGCTGCGGATCACCAGATCCGGGCACTCCGCGCGCCAGGCGCTGATTCGTGCCAGCGTATTCACCGCGTGCGCGGGACGGCGCATGCGTTTCAGCACCGACGGGCTGCCGTGTTGGAACGGTATATCGAGATATGGCAGTACCTTGCGCTCCGCCATCAACGGGATCACGGCATCCACGTGCGGATACGGATAGACGTAGTGCATCCGCACCCACGCGCCCAGCGACCCGAGGCCACGGGCGAGGTCGATGAAACGGGTTTCGTACGTCTCATCACGCCAGGTGCCGGTCGCGTAACGGATGTCGGCTCCGTAAGCGCTCGTGTCCTGTGAGATCACGAGCAACTCTTTGACGCCCGCTTTGACGAGGCGCTCCCCTTCACGCAAAACGTCGTCGATTCGGCGGCTCACGAGCTTGCCGCGCATGTCGGGGATGATGCAGAAGCTGCACTTGTTGTTACAGCCCTCCGCGATCTTCAGGTACGCGTAATGCCGCGGCGTGAGGCGTACACCTTGCGGCGGCACGAGGTCGAAAAAAGGATCGTGTTGTGGCGGCAGGTGCTCGTGAACCGCATTCAACACATCCTCGTACGCATGAGGGCCGGTTACCTTCAGCACGCGCGGATGGCGGTCGAGAATACGCTCGGGTTTAGCGCCTAGACATCCTGTAACGATCACTCGGCCGTTCTGCTCGAGCGCCTCGCCAATCGCGTCGAGCGATTCATCGACCGCGGCATCGATGAACCCGCAGGTGTTGACGACCACGACGTCGGCCGCGTCGTAAGTCGGAGAAACTTCGTAGCCTTCCGCCCGCAGGTGCGTGAGGATGCGCTCGGAATCGACGAGGGCCTTCGGACAGCCGAGGCTGACGAAGCCGACTTTCGGGGCACGCTTGGGGGACTTGGTAGCGGGACGTGGGCGGGTCATGACTGTGGGTAAGGCCTCGGGACCGGGGAAATGGGGGCACGCGGGAGAACCACAACCGCGTCGCGCCGGTCCGGAAGGCGGCGCCCGATCAAAAAGGGGCCGCTATGCTACCACTACCCGGAAATCCGGGCGGGGAAGGGCGGGCCTAAGGGTCCGTGGAGTCGCCGGTCGCGCTCGCCGGCGCGCGGCTCTGCGTCTGCGCGGCCGAGGATTTAGCCGAATCCTCGAAGCCGTGCAGCATATACGCCACTAACAGCACGACGATGGGCATCAGTATCCACGGCCAAATTGCCTGACGGCGCTCGTTCGTGTCGTGTGAAGTGGACATCGTCGTTTCCGAAGAGTGTTCTACCACGGTGTGAAAGCGTACTAGTGGCCTGACCCGGCGGCAATAGTGCCTGTTGCCAAAGAGCCGATACCGCAGAGCGGCTCACAAAAGTGACCTGATCTCCGCATGGGCGGCGCCGGCCGCATTAACCGTGCTGGCGCTGACCGTCAGATGGAAGGGCCCCGCCGAGAAGTTCCACCGTCGTACGAACCGTGCGCAGGTTATCAGCACAGATCGCCCTAAACTGATCGCTGATGCGAGCGTCATTCGCCGCCCGGGACCAGAATTGGTCGGCCGCAGCCGCGGCTTGTCGCCATGCTTCACGTTCGGCCGGCAGGGGTAACCGAGGGGCAAAAGTCACTGGTGCAAGCTCAACACCTCGCTGAGGCGCATAGAGCATCGGCAGCATATCGTATGCCGGCGCCAAGCTGAGTGCAGGCCCGGAGTTAGGAACTTGTGGTCGGAATGACAGGTTGCCGTCATGCATGTCGGTGTTTCCGATGAGCTGCCCGAAATGCCACAACAGTGTGATGGCCTGCGCGGTCTCGCGATCGATGAGTCCGCGCGCGAGTAGCCTTTCACCTCCTTCGGGCCAAGGCCGGCCGGCAAGCCCGAACCAACCGTGGTTGAAGGCCGCCCAGGAGCACAGGGCCGAGCGACCGCGGATTCCGTGGCGGTCAAAACGAACCGCTTCGAGAAAGGTGCGGTGCCCGGCTTGCAGCACGCTCGTACGCGCCGCGGACAATCCTGGCAGGGTCGCGATGGTTTCCGCTGCGAGATGTTCACAAATCAACAGATCCGACCAGCGTTGCGTACCGGCGGAATTGTCGGAACCGGAGAACTTCACCAGGACGTGAGTTGGCGCGCCATTGAGGGTGCGCAGCGCCGTGAACTTTGGAAATTCGCCGGCGGCCGAGGATCCCGCGACTCCGTATTGCATCGCGCGTTGTGCCCGCTCGATGTAAGCCTCGCGCACCTGGCTGTCATCCAGACATGCGGGAGGCTGTTGAATCTGCTCCAGCCACGAGCGAAAGGCGCCTTCACCGACTATGAAATTTCCACTGTGGTCCGCTCCGAGTAACGAGTTGGCGTATAGCACATCGTCATCGGACCACTGGCGCGGGTCATCGGCGAGTTGGAGTACCTGTGCGTGTAACCGTGCGAACTGACGTCCGAGAAAGCCGTCGGGCCGCAGGTCCTGCAAAAAATACGGAACGCCGTCGAACCAACCATCGCGCATCGAGTCATCCAAGGGCCAGGGGAAGGCAGTGCCGAGCTCGAATGCACTGCCATCTGGATACGCCAGGTTCAGGCGCCCGATTTCCGCGGAGCCGCCCCGCTCATCCACCTGGAACACCGGTAGCGGTTCGGCGCTGCCGCGCAGGAGTCGGCGGGCAGCGTAAGAGGTGCGTCGCGCTCGCCCGATAGACAGGACTTCCGGGCCCGCCGCGCGGACTGCGCGCATCAGGGTCGCCCGGCTTATCCCCAGCGCAGCAAGCAGCTCCGCCGCGGGGACATGCGGCCGCGCCCGGAGGGTACGAATGAGGTCATCGTGAAGGCTCATTGTGAAACGATCAAGGAGCTAATAATTTCTAGTATTTTCAATTGGTTGATTGAAGATATGGCGTCGTACTGAAACGATCCTAGAAACGATTATCCCAGCATTGAGCGCGCGTCGCAAACCATCCGCCATCGACGCAACTGCGGCGCAGCGCGTTCACATCAGCGGCTTGATCTCTGCCTGGACGGTGCCGGCGCTGATGGTCAAATAGGCGATCGTCACGGGCAGGCTGAACCGTCGCTGCCCCGCGCTGCCAGGATTCACAAACAGCACACCGTCGCGCTCGGTGACGACCGGTTTGTGGGAATGTCCTGCTACGACCACACGAAATCCTGCTGCGGCAGGATCGACGTCCATTTCCTTCAGGTCATGCAGGACGTGCACACGGACTCCATCAAACTCGAGGGCCAACCGGGAAGGCAGCTTGGCCCCCCAGGGGCCCTTGTCGTTATTTCCGCGCACCACGTCTACCGGTGCGATGCCGCGCAGAGCGTCGATCACATCGGGACCGCCGACGTCGCCGGCATGAATGATCCGTTCAACGTCGGCCAACGCGCGCAGCGCTTCGGGTCGGACCAGTCCATGCGTGTCCGAAATGAGTCCGATCTTCATCAATCAGACCCGCACCTAACGTCCGTACAACCCCACGAGGTCGGCCTCCGCGATCTTGTTGGCCTGGACACTGAAGCCGATGAGCGCCGCCGTGGCATCCGAGGGCACCTCCAGCTTCGGCACCTTCAAGGCGTAGACGCGGAAGTGATAGTGATGCGGCTTACCGGGTGGCGGACAGGGGCCGCCGTAGCCGAACGTACCGAAATCGGTTCGCGCCTGAACGGAGCCTACGGGCATGCCCTTCTTCTTCACATCGCCCGCCTCGGCGGGAATCGATTCCGTGCCCGCGGGGATGTTGTAAACAACCCAGTGCCAGAAACCGCTGCCGGTCGGCGCATCGGGGTCATGGACCATGATCGCGAAACTCTTCGTGTCGGCCGGAGCGCCACTCCAGAACAGCGCGGGCGAGAGGTTCTTGCCCTTGCAGCCGAAGCCGTTGAATACCTGGTCCTCGGCGATCGTCTTGCCCTGGCCGATGTCGGGACTGACGAGAGTGAATTTTCCGCGGTTCGGCGTGCCGGCGGCCTTCTTGGCGGCGGGCGCGTCTGCAGCAACTGCCAAGCTGCTGGCCACTACGGCCATAAAAGCCGCCATTAAGAGCCTGACGCCCGCGTTTCCGAGCGTCGGTCTACTGGGTGTACGCCACATTCTTCTTCTCCTCTTGCGCAGGCGTTGCCTGCTCACCGTCGATCCGGGGCGTCCCTTGCGGGCCGCCCGTGCGACGCACGCGTCGCACCCCGTTACTGAGGCGTAGACTACATAGCACGCACTGTACCCGAGGCCCCCAGTCGTGACGACTCCAACACGCGATGTGGCGAACCAGTCAACCGACCTGGTCGGCTACAACCTGTTCACCAGCAATCCCGCCTTGGTGGACGCGCTGGCGCGTGAGGGGTCCACCTCGGACCACGACCGGATCGCGGCATTGGGCGAGCGGCTGTGTACGGCGGAGATGTTCGCGCTCGGAGATGCGGCGAACCGCAACCGGCCTGTTTTGAAGCTGTTCGATCGTTTCGGCGCCCGGCGCGACGAGGTTGAGTTTCATCCCGCGTGGCACGAGCTCATGCAGCGCCTCGTCGCGGAAGGCTTGCATACCGGCCCCTGGTCCGAGCCCGCATCGGCCGCACACGCGGCGCGTGCTGCCGGTTAC
>DATBCZ010000255.1:0-15361 GCA_036270175.1 Steroidobacteraceae bacterium
GGCATCCGGCTGGAGCCCGAGGCCACGGCCCCGGTGCGCCCGGCTTTTGCGAAATCGCGCCATCCGAACGAGTCGGAAGGCGGGTGAGAGCCGGGACGGGTAGGATAGGAGGCCTCCGGAGGTGTCGCCATGTCCGCTCGAAATTGCCAGACCCTGTTCCGCTCAGCCGCGCTGTTAGCCCTGGGATTGTTCCTGGCCGGGTGCGCGAGCCGGCCTGAAGTCCGCACCCAGACGGCAGCTAATGCCAACCTCGCCGGCTACCACACCTACGCCTTCATGCCGAAGCCGGGAACGGACAAGGACGGGTACAAGACGCTCAAGACCCAGTCCCTGGAGCGAGCCGTCGATCGTGAGATGCTCGCCCGCGGTTATGCGCTCGTCGCTGCCGATCAGGCTGAGCTGCTGATCAACTTCAACGTCAAGGAAAAGGACAAAGTGGAAGGTGACGTCGGTCCCACGGCGGGGTTCGGTTACGGTTGGGGTCGCCATTACGGCTATGGTTATGGGTTTGGCTTCGATGACTACTACAACGGCATCACGACCGTGACCGAGGGGTCGCTCATGATCGATCTCATCGATCGGTCGCGTAACGAAGTCGTCTGGAGCGGCACCGCTGTCGGGGAGCTCACGAAGAAGGTGTTGAATAATCCGGAGCCCGCGATCGACCGTTCGGTCGCGGACATCTTCGCGCGCTATCCCGTCAAGCCTCGGTAGACGCTCTCGAGGCGCTGCGCGCTCCGATCCCAGGTGAGGAGCCGCTCGGCTCGCAGCCGCGATGCCTGTCCCATCGTACGAAGACGTCCGGGGTCTGATAGGAGCTCGCGCATCGCGTTCGTCAGCGCATCGACATTCAAGCGGGGAACCAACAGGCCGGTGATGCCCTCGTCCACCAGCTCGGGTACGCCGCCACAGTCACTGGCGAGTACCGGCACGCCACTCGCCATGGACTCGGCAACGGGCAGACCGTAAGACTCGCGCCAGATCGAAGGCAGCACCAGCAGATCCGCCTGGCTGTAGAGCCTGATCAACTCCTCGAGCGAGACACTGCCGACGAAGCTCACGCGTCCCGCCACCTGGGGCGAGAGGCGCGCCTCCAGGTGGTGTCGATAACTGCGCTTCTGGCCGAGGACCTCCTTGGTCAACCACGCAAATGTCGATTGCCCGTAGAACGGGCGCAGGCTATCCAACGCGTCCGCATCGTCGCTCAACAGCAGACTCACGAGATCGAAAGGCAACATGCCTACTTTGCCTACCAGCGTGAGCTCGACCTCCGGCCGTTCGCGTGCAACACGATCGAACGCCTCGAGGAGGAGGTGTACCCCCTTATCGGGCGAGATTCGCCCGACGAATAGCAGGCGCGTCGGCTGTCCGCGTGCCTGCGGCCCGCCGGCATCCCGACGCAGGTCGGGAAGGAAGCGCGCGACGTCAACACCATTCCCGATCGTGTGTATGGCGGCGGCGTGCTCGGGAAAACGCGCCCGGGCGCGCTCCGTGACAAAGTCGGATACCGTGACGACGGAGTCGACATTGGCGAGTTGGTTGCGCAACAGGTTGTAATTCAATTGCGCCAGCTCGTCCTGGTGCATGTGGAGAACGATCTTGGCCCCAGGCATCGCTCGCTTGAAGTCGGCGGCGAACTGGAGTTGCTGCGGAAAGTGGAGCACATCGACTGGATGAGAGCGCAGCTCACGCGCGACCTGCATGAAGTATTCGCGGTAATACAGCGGTGAGTTGATGTACGGCGGTTGGGTGCCGAGACGTCCGGCCAGTAGCTGCATGGCCTTGTGAAACACTTTCGCCACGAAGGGCACGCGCCTGATCTCGATATTTTTCCAGCGTTCGGTCCTGGGTTGCCCCGGTGCGCGCGGGGCATAAACCGTAACCTCGTTGCGTTCCGCCAGGCGCTTGGCCAACTCCCAGTTCACTATCGCCACGGAGCCGCGCTGCTCCTCGCCGGCCACGATCGGGTCCTGTGGCTGGTTGACGATCGCAATCTTCATTGGAGTTTCGAGACGAGGCTTGCTGGAATGGCTATAGCCGTCGGCAGGCAGCTTGACCTTTGCCGCTCGCGGGTCGCGGTGGTGGACTGGGGACGGTATTGCGGGAGCCATAAGACGTGGGCTGAAGCAATGCTCGTGCCTGAGCCTGGGTCGAGCGACCCGTTACATTTAGCGGCGCTGCGTGCCGGTCGGAGCCTCGTGAGTATCGCCGACGCATCCCGCGAGTTGCCGGGCCGCGTCCACGACCACGTCCGGGTGATCGCGCTGGATGTAATGGCCGCTGCCGGCCACGCGAACGTGGTTCGCTCCCGGGAAGTCGGCAGCAATCTCATCCTGCATGTCCGCAGCTAGGGCGCGGGCCGCGGGCGTCTCGCCCAACGGCCCGCGCGTACTCGAGAGAACGATTGTTGGAAAGCTCTGGGCCAGCGGACTGGCGTGTACCTGTTGCCCGGCGGCGCTGCTGTCGGAGATCTCGCGACGCATGATCAAGGGCATGAAGAGGGTAACGGCCGTGCGTCCAGCGTATGGAGTGTCGGCCGAGGCGTTCAGTGCCATTCCCTGGTGCCAGTGCGTCGAGTCAACGAGCACCAGCCCCGCGACCTCCTGCGGGTAATTGCGCGCGAAATACTGCATGTACAGTCCACCGAGTGAGTGCCCGACCAGCACATACGGTGGATCGATGTTTCTGCGCTTGAGCTCGGCGCGCAACTCGGCGACGATCGTGGCGGAGTCACGCGGACCGACCGCGGGATCGCTTCCCACATACCCGGCGCGATTATAAGAGAGCGTGCGCGTGCAGCCCGCGGCTATGCGCGGTTGCACATCCTTCCAGACGTCCATCGTGTCGCCAAGACCGGCTTCGAGGATGACCGTGCGGGAGCCTTCTCCTTCGAGCCGAACCACGTGGTGCAGGTCGATGTCCGTGAGCGCCGCGGCCCTCATGCTCATCAAGCAGAACAGCAACGCTTGCAGTCGTGCGAACGGACCCATGGGTGGACGTTACCCGCCAAAACGCCGCAGGTCGAGCGCCGCGATGTCGAAGCGTGGCTTGCGCCCGGCGACCAGGTCGCCGATCAACTCCGCGGTTGGGGCAGCGAGGGTGAGCCCGAGGTGTTGGTGTCCCACCGCATAGAACAGATTGGGCGTTCCCGAGAGGCGGCCGATACCGGGCAGGTAGTCCGGCAGCGTGGGCCTGGACCCCATCCAGCTCGGGCCCTCGGGATCGCAGCGATATCCCAACGCGCGCAGCTTGGCGCGCAGGCGCGCCGGCTTGCGCGGATCCGGCGGCGCCTCGAGTCCGGCGAACTCGAGATAACTCGATGCCCTGAGGCGGCCGGTCATGGGAGTGATGGCCACTTTCTGGTCCGCGTAAACCAGTGGCGCATCGGTCAGAGGCAGGTGGCCGGGCAACTCGATGTGATAACCGCGTTCGGCTTCCAGCGGGGCACGTAGTCCGAAAGGGGCGAGCAACGAGGCGGACCAGGCGCCCGCGCACACGACGACTGTCGGGACCGAGACATGGCCCGTGTCTGTCGTTATGTCAATAGTGTTACCGACAGGTTGTAACCGCCGCACCTCGGTGAGCTCGACTAAGGCACCGCGTTGCATGGCGTCGGTGGCGAGAGCGCGGGCGACCTCGGCGGGGTCTAGAACGTGGGCACTATCCGGAAACCACAGGCTCGCCGCGGACGCGCTGATGGTCATCGCGGTGACAGTCCGTAACAACTCCACAGGCGCGGGAGCAGTCCGCACTTCCAGTCGCGCCGCGTTCGTCGCTTCGCGCGTCGCGCGTTCGGATGCGCCAGCCCCGAGCCACACCGCGTAGTGACCATTGCGTCGCATGAGGTCGCGTCGGCCGATCGCGCCCAGCAACCTCTCGAGTGAGTCGGCGCCGTCACGGACCAGCGGCGCCAGGTGGCGCGTGTTGCTGCCCTGGCGGAATGCCGCAACGGCGAAGCGCGCCAGCCATGGAGAAAGTGACATAACACGACGCAGCGGGATGTCGAGCACGCCGTCGAAAGCAAACAGCTGGCGCCAGAAGCCTAACAGAAGCTGTTTCGAGGGGAGCGTCTCGACCTGCTCGGTGGCGATGTGCCCGACGTTGCCGAAGGAGGCGCCGGCGATCGCGGGCCCGGCCCGGTCCAGCAACAATACCTGGCGGCCCTGCGCGGCCAGCGCCTGGGCTATGGCGCAGCCGATGATGCCGGCACCGACCACAGCAATAGCGTCATCCTGGAGCGGTCTGCGCGGCATCGTCCGGGTTGTCCGTATATAGTCGTACCGTATACGATCTATTCCGCTCCCTCAACAGCTCACGGTGCCGCGATGTCCACGTCGCCCTCCTGCAACTGGGCCGGGGTCTTCCCCGCCGCGACCACACAATTCGATTTCGGGCTGCAGTTGGATCTGCCCGCGACCCAGGGTATGCAGGTCGCGCTGGTGCGCGACGGGGTGCACGGCATGGTGGTTCTCGGCACCGTCGGTGAGAATAATTCGCTGAGCGCGGACGAGAAGCGCGCCGTGCTGCGGGCCACGGTGGAGGCTGTTGGGGGGAAGGTTCCGATCATCAGTGGTGTTTCGGAATTCACGACCGCGAGCGCGATGGCCTTCGCGCGCGACGCGGAGCGCATCGGAATCGACGGTCTCATGGTTCTGCCCGCGATGGTCTACGTACCGACACCCGCCGAGTTGGAACAACATTTCCGCTCGGTGGCGCAGGCCACCGGGTTGCCGATCATGTTGTACAACAATCCGCCGGCGTACCGTGTCAACATCGATCTGGTAACTCTCGGCCGGCTCGCGCAAGTCCCCAACATCGTGGCGCTGAAGGAGTCGGCACCCGATCCGCGCCGCTTCACCGACCTCTACAACGCGTTCGGTGAGCGCTTCGTGCTGTTCGCCGGTCTCGACGATCTGGCCTTCGAGGGGCTGTGCCTGGGCGCGCGCGGTTGGGTTTCCGGTCTCACGAACGCCTTTCCACGGGAATCACTGCTGTTTTACGCGGCGCTGCGCGCTGGCGACCTGGCGCGGGCCCGGCTGATTTACCGCTGGTTCATGCCACTGTTGCACCTGGATGCCGAGCACGACCTGGTGCAGTCGATCAAACTCGCGGAATCGCTGATGGGCCGCGGTTCCGAGCGGGTGCGGCCGCCGCGCCTGCCACTGGTCGGCCAGAGGCGGGAACAGGTGACGGAGATGGTACGGCGTGCGGCCGCGACCCGGCCGGTCTGAAGCTCATGAAATCGGTCTTCTTCTGTATAGATGGACACACCGCGGGCAACCCGGTGCGGCTGGTTGCCGGTGGCGCGCCGTGGCTCGCGGGGAGCTCCATGAGCGAGCGGCGCCAGGATTTTCTGGCCCGTTTCGATTGGATCCGGCGCGGCCTCATGTTCGAGCCGCGCGGGCACGACATGATGTCCGGCGGGTTTCTGTATCCGCCCTTTGACCCGGAGCACGATGCGGCGATCTTGTTCATCGAGACGAGTGGCTGCCTGCCCATGTGTGGCCATGGCACGATCGGAATGATCACCTTCGCGATCGAGCACGGCCTGATTCGCCCGCGGACACCGGGGCGCCTGAGCGTCGAAGTGCCGGCCGGAGTGATCGGAATCGAGTACACCGCGGCAGGCGCTAAAGTCACGAGCGTTACCATCCGCAATGTAGCGTCCTACATAGCGGCCCGTGGCGTACGGATCGACGTGCCGGAGCTCGGTCAGCTCAGCGTCGATGTCGCGTATGGGGGTAACTTCTACGCTATCATCGAGCCGCAGAATGGCTATCGCGGTATCGACGAGTTGGGCGCCGCGCGGATCCTGTCGTTGAGTCCCGTCGTGCGCTCGTTGATGCGCGCGGCGCTGGAGCCGGTTCACCCGCTCGACTCAACAATCCGCGGCGTGAGTCATGTCATGTGGACAGACAAACCGAAGAGCGCCGGCGCGCATGGGCGCAATGCCGTGTTCTATGGGGATCGCGCCATCGACCGCTCGCCCTGCGGCACCGGCACCTCGGCGCGCCTCGCCCATCTTGCCGGCACCGGCCGACTCGAGGCAGGCGAACCCTTCATCCATGAAAGCATCATCGGCAGCCGCTTCATCGGTCGCGTACAACAGACCGTGGATCTGCGCGGTACAGCGGCCATAATTCCGGCCATCGAAGGCTCCGCTTTCGTGACCGGACTGAATACACTCTGGATAGACCCGGAGCATCCATTTCCAACAGGATTCCAGGTTACATAAGGATATGACCGAGCATCTCATCCGTACCATGAGCGGGCAGCTCACTTCCCGCGCCTGCAGCCGGTGAGTGCCGAGGTGCTCGGGAGGCTGCACACCCTTTCACAGCGGTATGTCCTAATGCACCTGCTGCCGCGGGGACGCGTGAAGCGCGCGACGAAGGAACACACCGCGTTGTTCGAAGCGTGGACGGGGGGCAAGACCGCTGAGGTGAGCCGGCTCACGCACGCGCATATTGAGACCACCCGGGAAGACTTGGCACGTCTGCTACAGTCGCCCACGTAGAGGGCAGTTCCCAAGGAGGTCTTGCATGAAAACGTTGTCACACAGCGCGTCGCGCCGCCAGGTCCTGCAGACCGGCGTCGCCGCGGGCGTCGCTGCCGGCTTTGGGTTGCTCGCGGCCCGGACGTCGCCGAGCATCGCCGCGGAGTCGTTGCCGCTGATCAAAAAGCCGATTCCGTCGAGCCAGGAGATGTTGCCCGCGGTCGGACTCGGTACGAACAACTTCGATGTCGGTGACCCGGCCGACATTGCCGCGCGTAAGGAAGTGCTGCAGGGAATGCCAGGACTCGGTGGCTCGGTCGTCGACACCGCACCCCTGTATGGGCGCTCGGAAGCGGTGATCGGCGCGATAGTCGACGAACTCCACAATCGCGACCGCCTGTTCTTCGCCACCAAGGTGATGTCGCGCGACAGTGATGGCGCCGACGGCAAGGCGAGTATCGAGGAATCATTCCGCCGCCTGCGCACCAATCACATAGATCTCATACAGGTTCATAACCTCGCCGGTGTCGAGCAGATGATCCCCGTGTTGCAGGAGTTGAAGCGTGCGAAGCGCATCCGCTACTTCGGCATCACCACCTCGAGTCCGGGCCAGCACGCGCAGATGATGGATTTCATGCGGCGCCTGCCGCTCGACTTCATCCAGGTGGACTACTCCATCGACAACCGGGAAGTGGCGACTTCGGTGTTGCCCCTGGCGCAGGAGCGCCACATCGGCGTGTTGATCAACTCGCCGTTCGGCGGACGCCGGGGAGCCGCGAGTGTGTTCGGCCGCGTGGCCAATCGCCCGCTGCCGGATTGGGCTGCTGAAATCGACGCGCAGAGCTGGGCACAGGTGCTGTTGAAATACGTGGTGTCGCATCCCGCGGTAACCTGCGCTCTCTCGGGCACCACCCAACTCAAACATCTCGATGACAACCAGCGCGGCGCGCGCGGCCGGTTGCCCGACGCGACCTTGCGCGCTCGCATGGAAAAATATTGGGACTCAAACGCATGAGCAGGCCTCGCTTTCATCTTGCATTCCCCGTACGCGACCTGGCCGAGGCGCGCCGCTTCTACGGCGGCCTGTTGGGCTGTCCGGAAGGGCGCTCGTCTGCGGAGTGGGTAGACTTCGATTTCTACGGCCACCAGATCGTGGCGCACCTGTGCGCCGCGAATTCGGCGAGCGCCACGAACGAGGTGGACGGGGAAAATGTGCCCGTGCGGCATTTCGGCGTGATCATGGAGTTGCCGGAGTGGAAGTCCGTGACCGACCGACTACGGGCGGCGGGCGTCGACTTCATCATCGAGCCGCAGGTTCGTTTCAAGGGGCTGCCGGGCGAGCAGGCCACGTGTTTTTTCCTCGATCCGTCCGGAAATGCGCTCGAGCTCAAGGCGTTCGCGGATGACGCCATGGTGTTCGCGACCTAGGCCGGGTCCTTAGCGGCCCCTGGAGGGCCCTAAGTCCGCTCAGCTGTCGCTTCCTACATGTCGCTGCTTGCGGACATACCGCAGCGGCCCCTCCCGCCGGTACGCTTGCATGGATGTGCAAGCGACTCGTGATTCCGGAACAGGAGGCTGCCGAAAGGGAAATCTCCGTAGATCAGCGCTGGTGGCGTTTTTCGGTACGCTTCAACGTGGCAGTGACGCACCGAGTGCCGGTTGCGCGCCTGCACGAATGGGATACCGAGGGCGTCATGATGCGGTGGGGTTTCGTCCCCTCCAGCGACGATCGTGAGGACGGGCGCGTCGGGGCTGCTTTCGTGCGCAGCGACGCCATGCTCAGCTCACATGACTATCGAAAAGCCTGGCTGTATGGACAGCGCTGTGTCGTACCCCTGGCGGGCTTTTACATGTGGCATCTCTCGGCCACGGGTGTCTGGCAACCGTTCTACGTGCGCCTGGTGAATCGCGCCGTGTTTGGTGTGGCGGCGCTATGGGAACGGACCGTGGTCGATGGCGAAGATGTGATCGATAGCTGTGCCTTGCTCACTGTTCCCGCGAATCCGCTCATGGCGGAAATCGCTGGCGGGACTCGCCAGATGCCGGCGATTCTGCGGCAGCAGGACTATCACAGCTGGCTCACCTCGGCGGCGGCTCGGGCGCAGTCTTTGCTCCAGCCTTATCCCCTGGAACGGATGGTGACTCACCCCGTGGGTCCCCGAGTGAACTATCTCGAGTACGACGATCCCTGGCTGATCCGTCCTGCCGAGTTGTAGCCCTTTCCCCGCACCGCAGCGTATCCTTCGCGGCCATGAAAAAACTCCAACGCCTCCTGGGGGCAACGATGCTTGCGTCAGCCGTTGTTGCCTGTAGCCCGACAGCGCCGCCGGCGCCACCCGCGCAGCCGAGTGCTGACGCGCGGTTTGCCACACTCGAGCACGACTTCGCCGTCTACATGATGAGCCGCTTTCCCGTGGTGGCGACCTATCTCGGTGGCTCGGCGTTCGATCGCACTTTGTCCCAGATCGATGGCAAGTTGCGCGATTACTCGGCGGAGGCGTTGCAAGCGGAGGATGTTCGTTTGGGCGGCTTCCGGGATCGTTTCACGGCACTCGAGGCCGCGCAGCTGTCGCCGCGGCGGCGCATCGACCGTGCGGTGGCCCTGGCGGAAATCGGCTTTCTGTTACACCAACACCAGGTGCGCCGCCACCAGGAGCGCTCACTCGACTCTTTCGTGGACGAGCCTTTCCGCGGTGTCGACTGGCAGATCCAGGGCATGACACCTACCGGCCCGGGCACTTACGGAACGGACGAGGAGTGGCAGGAAGTCATTGCCCGCACGCGGGCGGTGCCGGCTTATCTCGCGACCGCGGAAAAGCAACTCGAGGCCGGGATCGCCGCTCATAACGCGCCGGACTGGCGGGTCCTGGTCGAATTCGGCCTGGCCAGCACCCAGGCGGACGCGACATACTTTTCCAACACCCTGCAACAGATTGCCTCCACCGACATCGCTTCGACGCAACGTGAGACGCTGCTGAAGGACCTGACGGCGGCGGCGGCCGATGCGGGCGCCGCCTATCTGCATCTGCGCGCTTTTGTCGCCAGCACTTTCTTCGACAATCCCGCCGGCACTGAGGTCACCGCGCTCAAGCCCGACTATCGGGCCGACCACTTTGCCTTTGGCGAAGCCGAGTACGACTGGGCGCTACACAACAACCTGCGGCTGGACACCACCGCCGGCGACCTGTTCGCACAATCGTGGCCGGTCGTCACCAACACTCGCGACCGGATGATCGCGCTCGCCCGCGAGATCGCCACCAGCCACAAATGGAAGGTTCCCGCCGATGGTTCCGCGGTGGTGCGCATGGTGTTCGAAAAGCTCAGTCATGATGCGCCGGCGACCGACGCTGAAATGCTCGAGGGCTACCGCAAGACCGGCCAGGAACTCGTGCAGTACGCGCGTAAAACCGGCCTGTTCGAGGTGCCGGCGGATTATCGGCTCGATGTCACGGTCACACCGCCGCCGCTGCAGTCGGCGATCGAGGGAGCGGCGTACTATCCGGCGCCTCCCTTCAAGACATCCGGTGTCGGGCGCTTCTATGTCACCCCCACGGGCGACAACGTTGCGGCGCTCCGCCAGGAACATAACAGTGCCGCGATGGCGGACCTGGCGGCGCATGAGGGGTTTCCGGGCCACGATTGGCACTACAAGGTCATGACCCAGTATCGGGCGGATATCTCGCCGATCCGCTGGCTCACGCCGGGCGCCGTCGAGGACTCATCTTCCATGTGGCAGGATTCGATGGCTGCCGAGGGTTGGGGTTTGTATTCCGAGTCGCTGCTGGCCGAGGCGCAGGCCTCCGCGCCGAACGGCTTCTATACCCCCGAGCAACACCTCTACCAGCTGCGGGGACAGATCTACAGAGATCTGCGCGTACGCATCGACACCGGCATTCATACGGGGCGCATGCAGTTCGACGAAGCGGTCACCTTGTTCTCGGAAACCGTCGACTTTCTCCCGGGCTCCTGTGGAGAGGCGAAGGCGCTGAAAGCCGAGGCAAAACGGTCGAGCTGTAACGCAGCGCGGCGTGCTATCACCCGTTACTCGCGTTGGCCGACGCAGGCGATCACTTACAACATGGGCAAGGACCAGATCCTGGCCCTGCGCAAGCGCGCCCAGGAGCAGCTCGGGGAGCATTTCTCACCGCAACACTTTCATCTCGAGTTCATGCGGCAGGGAACGATTCCCGCGGGTTATTTTGGCGATGAGTTGTTACTGGCGCTGCGCAGGATCCCAACCGGCCAGTGACCCCGTGGCTAGTGACGCCGCGGCTTGGTCAGGAAGTCGTCGCGATTCGCGGATGTGACGCGAACGCGCGACGTGCTCTTGCCACGCGCCAGTGTCAGCGGAACTTCCGCTCCCGCCGCGCCGGTCTCCCAGATGCGGCGAAACAAATCCGCGAGATCCGCCACTGGCTCTCCCGCGACTTCCAAAACAACATCTCCGAGCCGTATCCCGGCCTTGTGCGCGGGGCCGCCCTGTGTGAGTTGGCCGACGACGAGACTGCCCTGCATGGGCGTGGTGTACATACCGAGCCAGGGTCGCGGGCTGCGCGCCGCGCGTCCCAGCTTTTTCATGTCCTCGAGGATGGGTTCGAGCAGGTCGATCGGTACGAACATGTTGGCGTCGACGGTTTCCGCCCCCACGGTCTCCTGAACCAGCAGCGAGCCAACTCCGAGCAGCCGTCCATCCTGCCCGACTAGCGCCGCGCCGCCCCATTGCGGATGTGGCGGCGATGTGAACAATGCGTCGTCCAGCAGGTACTCCCAGTAGCCCGCAAACTCGCGTCGCGAGACGACTTTTGCATCGAGCGCGTGCTCGACACCGCCGTGCCCGATGACAATCACACTGTCGCCCACCGTGGTCGCCGCAGCGGATCCCCGCTCGATGGGAGCGACGCCGAGGTGACCGAGCGGCAGGATGAGTCCAAAGCCCGTGACCTGGTCGTAAGCGAGAGCATGTCCGGGAACTACCGTTCCGTCGTGTGCCGTGAGCCAGATCGTTTCGGCTTCGGTGATGAGGTAACCCATGGTGAGCACGAGTCCGTCGGCCCCGATGACCGTTCCGTGGCCAATGCGCTCGGTCCCCAGGATGGACGCGGTAAACGCCTCGTCAGGAATTTCTGCATGCACCAGGACGACAGACTGGAGCGCGGCTTCCAAGTCGAAGCGCAACTCGTCTGGCTGCGGTTGCAGGCGCGGGGGGAACGCCCAGTTGCTAGTTTCAGCCATAATGACCCCATTCTACGCACGGTGGCGGGCGACACGCATCTTCGGGCTATAGGGATGGCCCCGCCTCAGATGAGGCCCGCGCCCTTGGCGGCCTGATGTCGGTTGACGAGCTCCATGCCCAGTCGGCGTGATTGTTCGAACAGATGAGCGCTCGCTACTTCCACCGCCGCCTCGGTGGATGTCAGCGGTTGTGAAGCCAGCTCGTGCGCGATTTCCTCACGTAGGCTTGCGAGCATCACCAGGTGTCGGGTGCGTAGAAGTCGCAGCGCGCTACCCAACTCGACGCTGTCCTCGTCGCGGAAGTTCGTATGACGACGAGCGAGCGTTCAGGCGGTGTCAGGCTGGCAGAAGAAGAGGTGCGCGGGCAGCACGTTCAGGGGCTCGAATTTACGGCGAACGTAACGGAAAATCCGCTGCAGGTCCTGCAGAACGCGACTGGAGAACTGGTACACCAGGAACGAGCCACCGGGCTTCAAGACCTCGCAGGTTTTCAACAGGATTCGTTCACGCACCGGGGCGGGAATGGTGCTGAAGGGAATTCCGGAAATGACGTAGCTGGCGTTGCTTTGCCCGTAGCGGCGCAGGATCTCGTCGACGGACTCCGCGGAGCCCTCGACGACGTGCAGCCGCTCGTCCTTGATGGAATCGCGCAAGTAGCTGACGAAGTCCGGGTTGGTTTCGATGGCGATGAGAATCGAATCGGGGCCCATGCGTCGCAGCACCTCGGTGGTGATGACACCAACGCCGGGGCCGTATTCCACGATGACCCGTGCCTGCCCCCAGTCGACCGGCTCGAGGAGCTGGCGGATGAGGAAGCGGGAGCTGGGAACGATCGAGCCGAGCATCTTGGGATGGCGGAAAAAGTTCAGCGCGAACAGCCATGCGCTGCCTGACCCCCTGGGGGTGCGGTGATCATGTGACATGGGTGACCCCTCTGAGGTGCTCATTCCAAACTCCTGCAATATGTGTAAGTTCCGCGCGGCAACGTCAGCCGCCCGAGCGCTTCGCGTCGTATCCGAGCTTGCCCAGCTCGGATACGAGGCGGTCACGATGGTCTCCCTGGATCTCGATCGTGCCGTCCTTGACCGCCCCACCGGCTCCACAGGTCTTTTTCAGGCGCGTCGCAAGCTCCTCGAGTGCCTCACCCGCCAGCGGTAGGCCGGATATGACCGAGACGCCTTTGCCGCCCCGACCGGAGATTTCGCGCCCGACCCGTATCTTCGCCGGTCCTGATTTGGCCGGCGGCCCGGGTACGGGCGTAATTCCCTTGAATCGCGGCTGATTTTCGTGGATCACCACGCCGCGAAAGGTGTGTTTGGGTTTCATGGGGTCGACTCAGGAGGGGTGCTTTTCAAATCCTGGTCGCGGAGGTGATGTCGGCCACAAATATAGGTCGATCATGTGCTTATACTGTGCTGCGTGGACTTACAGGTCGTCTTAGGGCACCGGGTCGTACTTTACCCCCAAGCTGGCGGGAAGTGGGGCCGGAACTTGCTGCATCAATGGGAGGGCATTTTTCATGGCCGCGAGATCGATTGCATCACTGACCGTCTCTTTTGGGCTGGTCGCCATTCCGGTGAAATTGTATTCCGCCACCCGGAGTACCGGCTCGATCCACTTCAATATGCTCCATAAGAAGGACGGCTCGCGACTCAAGCAGCAATACGTCTGCGCCAAGGAGGGGGTCGTCGTCGAGCGCGAGGATATCGTCAAAGGCTACGAGTTCGCCAAGGATCAGTACGTCATGTTCACTCCAGCGGAGATCAAGGCGCTGGAGGAGACGGGCACCCGCAGTATCGACGTGCAGGAGTTCGTGCCGCTGGATTCAGTAGACCCTGTCTATTTCAACACGACCTACTACCTCGCTCCCGACAAGGGCGGTGCCAAGCCCTACACACTGTTTGCGACGGCCTTGCGCGAGAGCAAGCGCTGCGCGGTGGGGCGTTGGGCTACGCGCGGCAGAGAGCACGTTGTCATTCTGCGACCGATGGAGAATGGGCTGGTGCTACACCAGCTGCATTTCGCGCCCGAGGTGGTGCCCATCAGCGAGTTGGAGGTGGAGGAGACGAAGGTCCGGGATGCCGAGTTGAAGTTGGCACAGCAGCTGATCGATCAACAGACCGCGGAGCGCTTCGAGCCAACTGCATACACCGACGAGGTCAAAGCGCGCATCGAGGCTGCCATACAGAAGAAGGTGGAGGGTGAGGAAATCACGCTCGCCGAGCCGACTCCTGCCGGCGACGGCAAGGTGATCGATCTCATGGAGGCGCTGCGCGCCAGCCTGAAGCGCAACACGCATGCGCGCGAGGAGACCGCGCAACTGGGCGAGCGTAAGCCGCCAAAACGCGTGCAGAAGAAGGCTGCGGCGACTCGCAAGGCCTCGAGCCGCTAGTTGGCGCTTACCGGAGAGGGTTGATGCACTCCTACGGAGTTGGCGAGGTCGCGCGGATGCTGCATTTGTCGCGCGGCACCATCCGCGGGCTCATCTCGCGCGGCTTTGTGAGCCCGGCGCGCGGGCCGCGGCGCGAATATCGCTTCTCCTTCCAGGATCTCGTGACACTGCGTGCGGCACGCGCACTGGTGCAGGCGAAAGTGCCGCCGCGCCGGATCGGCCGCTCGCTGCTGGCCTTGCGGCGGCAGCTGCCGAAGTCCGTGCCGCTCACCGGCTTCACGATCTGCGCTGTCGGCAACGAGGTCGTGGTGCGCCGTGACGGCAGTCATTGGCAGCCGGAATCCGGTCAATACCTGCTCGAGCTCGATGTCAGTGTCGAGGGCGACTCGTTGCAGATCAGGGAGATCAAGCGCCGCGAGGCGGACGTGCCTGGCAAGGACGGCATGTCTGGCTCTGGCAAGGACGACATGGCGGGCGAGGCGCATACGTGGTTCGAGCGTGCACTGGCGGCGGAGGGCCGCAATGTCGGCGAGGCAGTCGAGGCGTATGAGCGTTGCATTGCGCTGGATGTCCGGCAGCTTGCTGCACGGGTGAACGTCGGTCGACTGCACCACGAGGCCGGACGCCTCGCAGAGGCGGAGCGGGTCTATCGCGACGCGCTGCGCGAGTGCGAGCCCGACCCCACGTTACTATTCAATCTCGCCGTGCTGCTGGAGGATAGCGGGCGCGCGGACGAGGCGATCGAGGTCTATCAACAGGCGCTCGCCGAGGATCCTGACTTCGCCGATGCGCACTTCAATATCGCGCGCCTGTACGAGGCGGCCGGCAAACGCCAACACGCGATCCGGCACCTCGGGGTTTATCGGCGTCTGCAGAAGTCTTAACGCGCGCTGAACATTCAAACTTCTAACTGCCCAGTTTGCCACGCGGGGAACCCCGGGGTCTGGCGTCCGTTCTAATGGCAGTAATAGCAACGTGCGTGGAGGACGGACATGAAGACCAAAGCGATTGCATTGGCGGTAGCCCTTGCCATGGGCTGTGCGGTAACTGACGCCCAGGCCGCGAACCCGGCGCGCGAGGACGCGACACTCAGCAAGGCGAACGTCTCGCTGAATGACGCCATCGGCCTTGCCGAGAAGGAAGGCAGCGGCCACGCGGTTACTGCGGACTACATGGCCAAGAAGGGCACCATGGGCCACTACGACATCAAGGTGTTGAGTAGCGATGGCTCGAAGTTGACC
>DATBCZ010000256.1:0-3269 GCA_036270175.1 Steroidobacteraceae bacterium
ATCGGAAATTGCCAGGCGCATGGCGGCTACCGCGGCGGTAGCAACGATGGCGATCAGGTATCCCGAGAGGGATTGTTGGAATGGCGTGCGGATCGTCCGCATCCCCCCATCGTATCAGAGCGCCATGGCGCTCGGCTCGGACTTCACTGGGGCAGCCACTTCGCTCCTGGACTCCGCCGTCAAAACCCGTGGACGCCCCGACAAAAGCGCCCCCGGCTCGATGATCATCCGGGCGCGCAGCCCTGGAAAATTATCGTTGAGCTCGAGCGTTCCTCCGTGCAACTTGGCGACGGCCTGCACGAGACTCAGACCGAGGCCCACGCCAGGCGTGCCGCGACTCGCATCACCACGATAGAAGCGCTGTGCGACTTTCGGTTTCTCGGCATCGGGAATTCCCGGGCCGTCGTCCGCAACACAGATTTCCACGGACCCGTCGGCTCGATGCTCGACTTCAACTTTCACAGCACCCTGCTCGCCGGCGTACTTGAGTGCGTTGTCGACGAGGTTGCCGACAGCCTGCGCCAGCAGCGTGGGGTCGCCGGAAACCATCACCGGCCCATCCGAGGTGAACGTCAGGGAAACGTCTTTGACCTCCGCCGCCGGCGAATAAAATTCCACCACCTCCGCGGCCAACTCGTTGGCATTGACCTGTACGAATCCGGAGCGGCGCATGCCCGTATCGATTTCCGCCAGGCGTAACAGCGCGTTGAATATCCTGATCACGCGATCGACGTCGGCCACCGCGCCATCGATCTCGGCGAACGTCTCCTCGTCCGTGGGTCGTGTCAGCGACAGCTCTTCGAGCCGCGACCGAAGTTCCGCCAACGGCGTGCGCAAGTCGTGCGCAATCGAGTTCGAGACATCGCGAATCCCATTGATGAGTTGCTCGATCTGATCGAGCATGCCGTTGATGGTCTGCGAGAGGGTGTCGAGCTCATCGCCACTGACCCGGCTGGGCAGGCGGTGACTCAAGTCACCCTGTACGATCGCCAGGACGGTCTGCCGGATACTGAGAATACGCGCCAGGATGGCGCGGCGTATCAACACACCGCCCAGCACGCCGGCGATCGACAACACCGCGAGCGCTTCGGTGAGACCCGTCCAGAAATGTCGCGCCAGGGGTGCAAACTTCTCTACATCACGGCCCACGAGCAGGTTGTAACCCCCCGGAAGCGCGGTCCGCACGACGACCGACCGTGTCGGTGTGCCGCTCAGATCGAGGATAACGGTGTACATGCCTGGCAGCGTCGGCACAGTCGAGGGCCACTGGGTCAAATTACCGGCCACCCGGTGCAGCGATGCATCGGCCAACATCAGGATGCGCTCGCCCGGAAGCTGCATGCCAACACGGGCGTCGATAAAGGATTTCAGCCCCGTCGCGCCCTCGCGGTGAAATACGTCCGTGAGTCTTTGTGCGTCGGCGTGGAGGATTTCAGAGCGCCCATCCTCCATCGTCACCTGCCAGGCGTACCAGAGCGGGGCGGCGAACAGAACGAGCGCGACGATGCCGAAGGCTATGTAGCCAAATGTCAGGGTAAAGGTCGTCGAGCGGATGACTTTACTCATCTGAGCTCAGCATATAGCCGGCGTTGCGTACAGTCCGCAACAGCGGGCGCTCGAAATCGGCGTCGATTTTCTGCCGCAGCTTGCTGATGTGGACATCCACCACGTTCGTCTGAGGATCAAAATGATAATCCCAGACGTTCTCCAGGAGCATGGTACGCGTCACGACCTGGCCCGCGTGCCGCATGAGGTACTCGAGCAGCTTGAACTCGCGCGGCTGCAGGGCAATGCTACGCTCGCCACGCACCGCCTTGCGGGACAGGAGATCGACCCGCAGGTCCGCGACCTCGAGGGCGGTCTGCGTGCCAGTGCCTTGCGAGCGGCGTGACAGCGCATCGAGTCGCGCCAGCAACTCGCCAAACGCGAACGGCTTTGTCAGGTAATCGTCGCCGCCGCTCTTCAGCCCCTTGATGCGCTCGTCAACATCCGACAGTGCGCTCAGGATGAGAATGGGCGTCCGGTTGCCGGACTTGCGCAGCGACTCGATGATGCTCAACCCATCGATCTGCCCGGGCAGCATCCGGTCCATGATGATCACGTCGTACGGCTCGCTGGCGGCGAGAAACATGCCCTCACGGCCGTTGTCGGCGTTGTCGACGGTGTGTCCGGCTTCCTGGAGTCCTTTGACGACGAAGCGTGTCACCCGCTCATTGTCTTCGACCAGGAGGAGTTTCATGGGGTCACGTGCGCCTCCGAGTCCGGTAAGTCCGATGCCGGAGATTCGGTATGGGCGTTCGTCTCTTTCTGTTCCGCATGGCGGTGACGTCGTGCCCGCATACGGTTGCTGAACCGGTCGAGATAAAGATAGACCACGGGGGTCGTGAACAGGGTCAGCATCTGGCTGAGGATGAGGCCGCCCACCATGGTATAGCCCAGCGGCTGGCGCAGCTCGGAGCCCGTGCCACGACCCAACATGATGGGGAGTGCGGCCAGCAGCGCCGCCATGGTCGTCATCATGATCGGACGGAAGCGCAGCAGACAGGCCTGCCGGATCGACTCCTCGGGCGAGAGATGCTGCTCGCGCTCGGCCTGGATTGCGAAGTCGACCATCATGATGCCGTTCTTCTTCACGATACCGATGAGCAGAATGATGCCCACGAGCGCGATCACCGACAGGTCGAAGTGGAACGCCCACAGCATGAGGAGCGCGCCGACACCCGCCGACGGCAATGTCGAGAGAATCGTCAGCGGATGGATATAACTCTCGTACAACATGCCGAGAATGATGTAGACCACCAGCAGCGCCGCCAGGATCAGCAGGGGCTCGCTCTTCAGCGAGTCCTGGAAGGCCTGCGCCGTGCCCTGGAAGGTGCCTTGGATGGAGCCCGGCAGACGCATTTCCGTCGCGGCCCGGTCGATGGCATCGACCGCATCTCCCAGCGCCGCGCCGGGCGCAAGGTTGAACGACAGGGTCACCGCGGGGAACTGGCCCTGGTGCGCCACCGAGAGATAGCCGACATGATGGGTGTCGTAGTGCACGAAGGTCGACAGCGGGACCTGTTGACCCGTGACCGGCGACTTGATGTAGATTTTGTTCAGGGTGTTGGGGTCGGCCTGCAGTCCCGGCGTCACCTCCAGCACCACGTGATAGCTGTTGAGTTGCGTGAAGAATTGCGTCACTTCGCGCTGGCCGAAAGCATCGTAAAGCGTCGAGTCGATGAGCGACGGCTGGATGCCGAAGCGGGCCGCCTGATCGCGGTCGATGA
>DATBCZ010000257.1:0-1914 GCA_036270175.1 Steroidobacteraceae bacterium
CCAGGGGCACGCGGATGGATCGGATACTCGAGCCGGAAATCATGGACGGCGAGGCGGAGGCTGACGCCTACGCCCGGGCGGATTTCGCCGATTCCAACCAGTGGTACGCGGACCATTTTGCGGCCGAGTACCCGGACCATCTGCGGGAAATCGTCGATCTGGGGTGTGGACCGGCGGATGTAACGGTGCGGGTTGCACGCCTGGCGCACCACGGGCATATCGTGGCTGTTGACGGCTCTGCCGCGATGCTGGAGTTCGCACGCCAGGCGATCCATAGCGCGCGACTGTCGCAACGGATCACCCTGCACCTCGGGCGCCTGCCGGGCCTGTCTCTTCCCGAGCATCATTTCGATGCCGTGTTGTCGAAGGATATGCTCCATCATCTGCCGGACCCGCAGGTTCTGTGGAGCGAGGTGCGGCGACTGGGGAAACCGGGCGCCGCGGTGTTTGTCATGGACCTGGTGCGACCCGACTCGCCGCTCGAAGCGCGGCAAATTGTCGAGAGGGTCGCGGGGAAGGAGCATCCTGTTTTGAAGGAAGACTTTTATAACTCGCTGTGCGCCGCATTTACGGTCGGGGAGGTGCGTAGCCAACTCGCGAGTGCGGGCCTGCCGCTGACGGTCGAGCAGGCGACCGCGCGGCATATGCGTATCAAGGGCGTTCTCAACGGACGGACGTAGGGACAACTGGACGTGAGCGGCCGCTGCGCGCCGCCCACGTCTCGTCGGGATCTCAGTGAGCGTGGGACTTGAGCACCTCGCTCAACGTGTCGGGTGTCCCTTCCACGCGCGTCAGATGCGGAAACCGCGGACCATCGAAGTAAGCGACGGACAGCGTGCGGTAGTAGTCATCGTTCTCGACCAACAAGTCGATGGGCTTGTGGGTTGACTGGGCCGCGACCATGGCGGCTTCGAGAATTTCGGGTGTGAACTTCTTGCCATTCACGGCAACCAGTGTCATCCCGGGGCCCGCGCCACCCAGGGCCGCCGCCCTTCCTTCGATGACATCGGTCATGACACCCTTCTCATCGAGATTGAACCCGATAGACCATTCCAGGCGGGTTGTCTTGCGTATTTTCTGCTCAATCTCCACGTCGGAGTTCTTCTCGGCCGAATAACTCAACTGCCAGCCGGTGTGTTTGAGTCCCTCGAGCAATGCCTTGGTGTCAGGAACGTCCAGGTGCTTGCGAATGATGCCGCGCCAGTCCGCGGGCGCGATGGCGGCGAGCGTCGTGTAGAGGTCGTTTTCAACATATGGCTTGACCTCCGGCTTGCCGTCGTTGCCCGAATAGAACCGGTGCGTAAAGTCGTCCAGCGTCGCTTTCCCGTCGCTGTGGGCCCGCAGCTGTGCGTCGACATCGAGCCAGAGAAACACGGAGGCGTCGTAAAAATCGACACCGCGACGCGCGGACGACCAGGCTCGCGGCGAGTCGTACAGCACCTGGGCTTGCACGGCCGTGTCGGCGAGCGGACGCCAGCGTGGCCCGGTTGAGATATCGAAGTGACCCGCGCTCACGGCAATGATCTCCCGATAATCCTCTGGCTTCAGCAGCCCGGCGCGCGTGGGCAGCACGTCACCCCAGAACTGGGTCATTCCCTCGTAGACCCACAACAGGGAGCCGTCCATGGGCTTCAGGTAATCCGGGCTCAGCAGTCCCTGCGGCCGGCGGAACTTGCCGTTCCAGCTGTGGGCATATTCGTGACCCAGGAGGCCGGCGACTAACTTACGGCTATCGGCCTCTTTCAGGACCGTCTCGGGCACCCGGTCATCGCTCGACTCGTGATGCTCCTCGCCGAACGCCTCGATGTGATCCGAAAGGCTCAGTAGCCAGGTGTAGTGCCGGTAGTGGCGGGAGGCGAACACGGCGCCTGCTTCCGCAACCAGGTTTCCATAACCCTGCGCGAAATCCGCCGG
>DATBCZ010000258.1:0-4942 GCA_036270175.1 Steroidobacteraceae bacterium
TCCTGCTTGAGCTCCTGGTAGTCTCGTTCAATACGCCAGCGCATCTTGGTGACGAAGGCCAGTTGTTCCAGGGTGGCCTCGGAGGGCGCCGTGCAGAGAAAATATTTTGCCGGCTCGGTTTCTCCCTCGGGCCATTCGATCAGCAGCCACTCTTCGGGGCGCATCGCGGTACTCAGGTAATCCCGGTGAGCAGGACGAACCCGCACGGCGGCGAAGCGCGAGGACAGGTCCGTGTTGGTACCTTCGCGCCAGGTGAGCGTACTGTAGGCCTCTTGCGGCAATTCCATGGCCAATGTCTTGACCGCAACCGGCTCGTTACCCGGCTCGCGGCGCAGCCGCGTTGGCCGTATGCCTCGACCGCTCCAGGGCTTGGGCGGCAGCGGCGCGGTGCCCGGTGCCCATACCGTGGTCGCCGGGCGGATGCCCAGCGCATACAGCATCCCAAGTTCAGTTATGCCATCGCGAAAGTGGGTCTCGTCGCCATACCCGGCGTCGGCCAGCACGACGCCCATGGGGACGCCCGAGGCAAGCGCCTGACGTATCTGCTCCAGAGCAATTTCCGGCTTGGTCGCGAACCTCACATCGTCTGGCACCCCGGCCTTCTTCCGGCGCACGAGGTCAGCCGCCCAGTCCTTGGGCAAATACAGTTGATAACCCACCGGAAGACTGCCCCGAACGCTGGCCAGCGACAGGCTGACGGCCACTTGGCAGTTATCCTGCTTACCCAGTTGCCCGCAGTATTGCCGCGCCACGCCGACCGAATGTGTTCCCTTCTTCGGATACCCGGTGTCGTCAATGATCCAGTAGCAGCCCTCGTCCAAACCGAGATGCGGCAATACCCAGTCGCGAATGCGCGCCATCACGGCGCTGTCTGACCATCCTGCCTTCGCCACAAAGTGATGCAGCGACTGATGCTTGGCTGCAACGTGCAGCGGATCGGTATGCGCCGCCAGAGGCTCAATACTCTTGCGATGGATCGGCAGCATCAGACCGCGACAATAGTCCAGCAATCCCGCGTTTCGATCTTGATGCTCTAGCGCCACGCACAGATGCTCGATGTAGCGATCGAATTCAGCTAGATTGTCCATCGCAGCCTCTAGTCAATATGGAATCCTTATTATAAAATGAAACATAAAAGAAACTGTTGTTTTTGACACAGTAAGACTAGGAGTTTGTCGGAGTTTCCGCTGGAGGTGGTCATCCGAAGGATGAGGTTGCGCGTTAGTGGAGCAACAAGTCGCTGAGAGAGCCCATAGATGAGTCGCTTCGTGCCCGTTGATCGTCAGACCGGCTATCTGTTGCCGCCGTCGGTGGAGGACTGGTTGCCGGAAGACCATCTGGCGCGGTTCGTGGTGGAAGTCATCGCGCAGATGAACCTCTCGGAGCTGAGCGGGGCGTATGCGGGACGAGGCATGGCGGCGCATCACCCCGAAGTGCTACTGGGTTTGCTGGTGTACGGGTATGCGACGGGCGTGTTCTCGAGCCGCAAGATTGAGAGAGCGACCTATGACTCGGTGGCGTTCCGCTACATTGCGGCGAACACGCATCCGGACCATGACACGCTGGCCACCTTTCGCAAGCGGTTTGCGAGCCAGATAGAGAAGCTGTTCGTGCAGGTGCTGCTGGTCGCGCAAGAGATGAAGCTGGTCAAGCTGGGCCGCATTGCGCTGGATGGCACCAAGGTGAAGGCGAATGCGAGCAGGCACCGCGCGCTGTCGCACGGGCACATCGGCCGGATCGAAGCGCAGTTGCATGAAGAAGTGCAGCAGTTGATGGGGATGGCCGAGAACGCCGACCGCAACGGTGTGCCGGACGGAATGGATGTACCGGCGGAGATCGCACGACGCGAAGCACGACTAAAGGCGTTGGCCGAAGCGAAGACGAAGATCGAGGTACGGGCGCAGGAACGGTTCGAGCAAGAACAGCAGGAGTATGAAGCGAAGGTGGCGCGTCGCGAGGCGCAGCGCAAAGACGGCAAAAAGCCGCGAGGCAAGGACCCGAAACCGCCGCAAGGCGGTGCCAGGGATCGAGGCCAGATCAACCTGACAGATGAAGAGTCGCGCATCCTGCCGGTGTCCAGCGGCGGCTTCGAGCAAGGCTACAACGCGCAGGCGGCGGTGGATGTCGAGACGATGTTGATCGTGGGCACGACGGTGACCCAGCACAGCAACGACAAGCGTCAGGTCGCACCGATGCTCGACGTGCTGGGGGCGCTGCCCAAGCCATTGGGCCAGCCCGAGGTGTTGCTGGCGGATACGGGCTACTTCAGTGCGGCCAACGTCGCCCTCTGCGCGGCAGCGGATATCGAGCCACTGATCGCGATCCAGCGCGACGCTCATCATCGGCCGCTGATGGAACGCTTCGCCGATGATCCGGCGCCACCTGCGAGCACCGACCCGATCGTCAGGATGACACACCGACTGAAGACGAAGGCGGGTCGCGCGCTTTACGGGTTGCGCAAGAACACGGTTGAACCGGTGTTCGGCATCATCAAGCATGTGATGGGATTCCGGCAGTTCTCGCTGCGCGGGCTGTCCAACGTCACGGCGGAATGGTCGCTGGTCGCGCTCGCGTGGAACATCAAGCGGATGAGCGTGTTACGAGGCACGTAGGACGACAAGGGGAGCGCTTTGCGCGGCTCCAACGCCCCGATTGCCTCCTCATTTACTTTCAAATTCATTTCATCACGTTTTGACGACTGAGCTGAGTCCGCAAACCGGCGCGATCCGAGTCCCGAACTGAGCTTCTCACTCAGACGTTACCTCAACTCCGACGGCCTCCTAGGCCCTACCTTCGCACACTTGGCGCCACCTCGGAGGGGCCGCCTAGCCGGAACGTGGCGGAAATATTGGATTTCGCTTGATTCTTGGCCTTGAGGATGCTACATGAAAGAACATGCACATCTTCGAACGAGAAGTCAACGGCCATCGCTACCGTATCGCAGCTCAGTCGGTGTGGGATGCCGAGCGAGGGCGCTCCGTCGCACGCCAGGTTGTCCTGGGGCCGGCTGAGCCGCCACCCTTGGCGGATCTGCGTGCCACGCATACGGTGGGCACGCGCGGGGTCGGCAACGTCGGGGCGTTGATCTGGGTGGCCGAGCAACTGGATCTGGTGACGCACATCGATCGGGCATGCGGAGAGGTTGGCGCGAAGGGCGGCCCATCGGTAGGCGAGTTGGCTGTGGCAGTGGCGATTCAGCGGGCGTGCGCGCCCGGACCCAAGCGCGAGCTGGGGGAATTTCTGGATGCGAGTCTGCCGCGCTTGTCGTGTTTGCCGGGATCCGCGTTCAGCGGGCAGGCATTTCATCGCGTCGCGCAGCAGGTTACCGAACATCAATTGGAGCAGGCGCAGGTAGCGGTCGCGAAAGCTGCCGTTGCCCGGTTCGAGCTTTCCGCGGACGTGCTCGCGTTCGACACGACGAACTTCGATACGCACATCGACACGCAGACGCCGGGCGAGCTGGCCCGCCGTGGACACGCCAAGAGCAAGAGAAAGGACCTCCGGGTGGTAGGGCTTGGCGTCCTGGTCAGCGAGACGGGGCATGTGCCGCTGTTGTATCGGACGTATCCGGGCAACGGCTCGGACCAGGCGGTGCTCGCGGCATGCCTGGGTGGGTTGGCGCAGCTGCACGAGGCACTCGACAGCGGTGAGGCTCGCGCGCGACCGGCGCAGCGTACGCTGGTACGAGACGGTGGGTTTTGGAGCCCGCAACTGGAGCTCGATCTCGACACCGCCGGCTACTACAGCCTCATTTCGTTGCCGCTCGGGCACAAGGCCGCGGAAGAGGCGTTGCAGATGGCGGCGCAGCGCGGTGCCATGAAACCGCTCTCGGGCAAGCTCAGCGAAGTCCGGGCGGCGCGCATTCGGACTACCGTCGGAGAGTTGGATCGCACGCTCGTTGTGGTGGAGAGCCAAGAATTGCTGGCGGGCCAGAAACGCGGGATCGCGGCGGCCCTGCGCAAAGCGAAGGTGGAACTGCGCACGCTGGAGGGGCTGATCCAAAAGGGCCGCATCTCACGTAGCCGTCTGGAGCTGCGAGTCAACAAGGCGCTCGCTCGGGAACACCTGTCGAGCTTCGTCGTGACCACCTTCGCCGGAAGCGAAACGGCACCGACCTTGCACTGGCACGTCGATGCCGCATTGCGCCGCGAGCTGGAGAAGACGCGGCTCGGCCGGCGGGTACTGTGCACCGACCGACATACCTGGACCACAGGTCGGATTGTTTACGCCTTCCGAGGTCAGTGGAAAGTCGAGGAGCTGTTCCGTAGAGCGAAGAAAGGCGGTGTGGTCCCCTGGGGGCCATCGCACCAGTGGGCCGATGGGTCGCTGCGCCTGCACACCTTCGCGACCGTTCTCGGGTTGATGCTCGTGAGCTTGGCGAAGATCGCGCTCGGAACGGACGCTTCCGCCCGTCAGACGATGGAAAGCCTGGCTGAAATCAAGGTGACGTTGGTGCGGACCACGACCGGAGGCGCAGGACGACGGCCAACGGTGATGCTGGCGCCAGAGCTCACGACTGAGCAGCGCCGCGCAGTCAAGGTCTTCGAGCTGGAGAGGTGGGCCCCTCAGTTATTTCATGTATGACCTATCAGCCTTTTCGGCCACGTATGCCTGGCGAAAACCATCTATCCGGCGCTCCGCCATGCGAAGGTAGGGCTAGGTTTCGGAGCAGCGCCAGGCTTACTTCGGGATAAGTGCCAACACGTCATCATAGAGTTCGCGGGGCACTTGAACACCGCTCGCCTCGCTTCTTAGCCTCGCGTCGAAACGCCGTTGTGAGGGAAGGCGCGCACCTTGACTCATGATGCTGTCGAACAATGCTTCAGCACGCTTATCGTGTTCTGCCCGGTCAGTCCCGACGAACAGAGCAGGGTTAAAAGCCACTATGAGTTCGCCGAGACTGACCGGGCAGAGCACGATAAGCGTGCTGAAGAATTGTTCG
>DATBCZ010000259.1:0-3065 GCA_036270175.1 Steroidobacteraceae bacterium
CGAAGTCAAACAACTCTTCGGCGACATCAAGTCGAAACAACTTCCCGCGCGGCGGCCGGTGAAACTGCAGCCGGTGAAGGCAACTTCATTCAATGTCGACACCGATCATCCGAGCGGCACGCTGATGATCGCGACGCGCACCCCCGGACCGACGAGCGCCGATTTTCCGGCGCTCGAAGTGCTCGCCGACGTATTGAGCAGCAAACGCTTCGAGCTCTTCGGCCTCGTGCCGGCGGGCAAGGCCATCGACGCGGGTTTCGCGCTCGATCCCTTGCCGGAGGCCGGCCTCGCCTACGCGACGGTTTCCTTCCCCTCGGGCGACGACCCTAAGGTCGTCGAGACCGCGGTGCGCGCGATTCTCACGAAGGTGGCGCACGACGGTGTACCGCCCGAGCTCGTCGAGGCCGCCAAGGTCCAGGAGCGTAGCGCCGCACAGTTCCAACGCAACTCCATCGCGGAGTTAGCCTCCGTCTGGTCGGAAGCGCTGACTCTGTACGGTCTGCAATCTCCGGATGAGGACCTCGAGCGCATCGAGAAAGTTACAGTTGCGGACGTCAACCGCGTCGCCCGCCAGTACCTCGATCTCGATCATTCCATCGCGGGGGTGATGCTGCCGCGAGGCTCGGGTGCGCCCGTAGCCTCCCGGGGCGGCGGATTCGGCGGGCAGGAGTCCATTTCGCTCGGCGAAGCCAAGCCCACCAAGCTGCCGGAGTGGGCAGACGCCGCGCTGCACCGGTTGGTGGTACCTCCGTCGACGCTCCACCCCGTCGTGACCACCCTCCCGAACGGGCTGAAGCTGATCGTGCAGACCGAGGATGTCAGCGACACCGTCACGGTGTTGGGTCACATCCGTAACCGGCCCGAGACCCAGGAGCCCCAGGGCAAGGAAGGCATCACCCAGGTGCTCGACGAGTTGCTCACCTACGGCAGCGAAAAACTCGATCGCGTCGCCTTCCAACAGCAGCTCGACGCGATCGGTGCCCGGGAAGCGGCCGGCACGGACTTCGCCATGGCATCCCTGGCTGAGCACTTCGACCGCGGCGTCGAGCTGTTGGCCGACAACGAGCTGCACCCGGCCCTCCCGGAACAAGCCCTCAACATCATCAAGACACAGGTGGCCCATGGCGTGGCGGCCCGTAACAAGAGTCCCGGCTTCCTGACACAGCACTCCCTGCGCGGCGCTTTGTATCCGCAGAGCGATCCGAGCCTGCGCATGGCGACGCCCGAGAGTGTTACCGGCCTGACCCCGGACACGGTACGTGCCTACTACCGCAGCGTTTTCCGGCCCGATCTAACCACCATCGTCATCATAGGCAAGGTCACACCCACGCAGGCGCGGGCGACGGTCGAGAAGTATTTCAACGCCTGGAGTGTGACGGGGCCGCAGCCGGAAGTTGATTTGCCGGTGGCGCCGCCCAACCGGGCCGGCGTCATCGCCGTGCCGGATGCCAGCCGGGTGCAGGATGTCGTGATCCTGGCGCAGAACCTCGCCCTCACACGCTCGGATCCCGACTACTACCCGCTGCAGTTGGGTAATGCGGTGTTGGGGGGAAGCTTCTACTCCACACGGCTGAGCATCGACCTACGGAAAAACTCCGGCCTGGTGTATTCGGTAGGCTCGACACTGCAGGCCGGCCGCACCCGCGGCGCCTACCTGATTGAATACGCGAGCGACCCCCAGAACGTGGCCAAGGCCGCCAACATGGTCGTCGGCGAGATCAAGTCCATGCAGACCGCGCCCCCGAGCCAGGAAGAGCTCGTGCGGGTCAAGGCGCTGTTGTTGCGGCAGATCCCGTTGAACGAGTCGAGCGTCGATGACATCGCCCACGGACTGCTGGGGCGGGTCGATCTGAACCTGCCGCTCGATGAGCCGACCAACGCCGCCCGCCGTTACATCGGACTCAGCCCCGCGGACGTGCAGGCAGCGTTTCGCAAGTGGCTGCGGCCGGACGACCTGGTGCGCGTCAGCGAGGGCCCGACGCCGCAGTAAGCCGCGTGTTGGGGTGTCACTTACAGTTTGAAATATCCCCCCTGTGGGGGTAGAACTCCTGGCTCGTACTTTTTGGGGGTCGAGCCATGGCCATCAATGAAGCAAAACTCAACGCGTTCCTGGGCAAGGCGGTCGGAGATCTCGGCGCCGCCCTGAGCGCCGTGCTGATCTCACTCGGTGACGAGCTTGGACTGTACCGTGAGTTGGCGAAAGGCCCGCTCACCTCCCTGGAGCTGGCGACCCGGACCGGCACTAACGAGCGCTACATCCGGGAATGGCTCGCGAACCAGGCATCCGGCGGCTATGTGGAGTACGAGACCGCGAGCGGTAAGTATTCTTTGAATGACGAGCAGGCACTATGCCTCGCGGACCCGAATAGTCCGGTCGACCTCCCGGGCGCCTACAGCATCGTACAGGACCTGTATCACATCAAAGAGCGGGCCCGCGAGAACTTTCGCAGCGGCAAGGGGATGGAATGGGGCGAGCATCACCCGTGCCTGTTTCATGGCACCGAGCGCTTCTTCCGTGCCGGATACAACGCCAACCTGCTGTCCGCCTGGCTGCCCGCCTTGGAGGGTGTGGCGGCGAAACTGACCCGCGGCGCGCGGGCCGCGGACGTCGGCTGCGGCCACGGCGCGAGCACGATCCTCATGGCAAAGGCATTTCCTGAGTCGCAGTTCGTCGGCATCGACTATCACGACGCCTCGATCGAGACGGCACGCCAACGTGCCGCCGAGGCCGGGGTGAGCAATGTCAGGTTCGAGACGGCCGACGCAACGTCCTACGCCGAACGGGGACTCGACTTCATCGCCTTCTTCGACTGCCTGCATGACATGGCCGATCCAGCAGGCGCCGCTCGTCACGCCCGCCAGGCACTCAAGCCGGATGGGAATTGCATGATTGTCGAGCCGTTCGCAGGAGATCGCCTGGAGGAGAATCTCAACCCTGTGGGTCGCGTGTACTACGCTGCGTCATCGTTGGTCTGTGTCCCGGTATCGCTGGCGAAGCGTGGCCCCGCTCTTGGGGCGCAGGCTGGCGAGAAACGGTTGCGGCAGGTGGTCGTGGATGAAGGTGG
>DATBCZ010000260.1:0-7787 GCA_036270175.1 Steroidobacteraceae bacterium
GCGAGTGGGACGGCCACGTGGTCAGTCAGTCGCTGTACTGGCAGTCGCTCCTGGAGCCGCAGTTTCTCAAAGCGGACAGTGAGCAGCGGTTTCAAGCGGTGCTGCGTGATATCGGCCCCGTCTCCCACGTCAGGGTCAACATCCATCCCGATGGAGGGGTGAGCCGTGTCAGGTTGTTTGGGCAGCCGGAAAAGGCCTGAGGTGCGCACGTGAGCTCCGTCGTTCTCGAAGCCGTACCGCTCACGGCCGCTGCCTTTGCGCCGTTCGGCGAGGTCATTGAGACTGCGGGTCACGCACCGCGCCTCATCAATGAGTGGACTTCGCAACGCTTCGATGATCTCGCACCGGTGGATGTTCTGGCGAATGGCGGGCGGCCATTGATCAGCATCTTCAAGGCGACTCCGCGCCCTTTGCCGTTTCACGTCAGGGGGCTCGAGCGTCATCCGCTTTCGAGTCAGGCGTTTTATCCGCTCGAAGGGTTGCCCTTTCTGGTGGTGGTCGCCGAGGCGGGTAGCTCGCCCTGGGCGAGCCGGATCCGCGCGTTTCGGGCGGCGGGGAACCAGGGTGTCAGCTATCGGCGTAACACTTGGCATCACGCGTTGCTGGCGCTGGGGAAAACCTGCCACTTTCTGGTGATCGATCGGGGTGGGGCGGAGGAGAATTGCGATGAGGTGGTTATCGAGCCGGCGGTGGTGGTGACGGCGGCTTTCTAACGGCGTTTCGCGGGACCTTTCCCGCGGTGTGCGTCGATATCGGCGACGATCCGTACCGCTAACTCGATCGAGCCCTGCACGCGAGTAGTCTCACCCACGTAGCCTCCCAATGCTTCCTCCGCGCGTTTTCGTAGCGCGGCGGAACCTATGAGCTTGCGGCGTGCGAGGGTGGCAATGTCATCCCGATCCTGGCTGGAGAACCGTCCGATTTTGCTCACGGCCAGGTCGAGGGGCGAGAGCAGGCGAACTTCGAGGACGCTCGAATCGATTCCTTTGAGCACGAGGGGTGCCGAGTCTTCGCGGGCGTTCTCGTGCAGTAGACCGAGCGTATCGTTGTACTGCCGGTCGAAGTACAAGAGACGCGCAGCGCCGTCGGCGTCGCGATAAGCGACTTCGAGATTTTCTGGCAGAGCGATTCGGTGAGAAAACGTCGCGTCGATATCCCGGGAGACTCGCTCCCCGGTGTACAAGTGCAGTGCAGCCCCGCCGGCCACATACATCCGGACGGGCAGCACGCGCTTCGGCAATTCAGCCAGCGGACTCTCAATACGATTAACTATCTCGCGGAATGCCGCGACGTACTCCGGTCGCGCGTTCCGATCAGGCCGCATGAGCGGTCCCGGCGTCTACGAGGGAAAGGAATCGTGTCGGCCGCAAGGTGCTGCGCTCCAGCCACCAGTTGAATACCGCGACCTCGCTTGCTCCGGGATGGAGGCGCTCCGCTAAAGCCAACAGGCCACGGCGATCCCGATTACGCACGCTCGCGAGCATGACCGCGAGCCCAGCCATGAAGAAACGGGGGCCCATTCCCGCCCAGCGATCGTGATCAAGGTCGCCGGACACGCTGAGCTCGACCAGCCGCTCCTCGTAATCCCGATCCACGCTGGTTGGAAAATGGCCATCCGGAGTGGAATCGGGCCGTTGCACTTCGAGCACGCCCAAGCGTGCCCCGACAGCCTCCGCCAGAGATCGAAGCGTTTCGAAATCGCAGCTGTGCCGACGACGCAGGCGCGAAAGGGTTTCCTTCCGGACACCCGCGCGAGTCGCCCACTCGGTATCCGTCCAACCGAGCGTCCGTGCCTGGCGAGTGAGGATGGCCAAGGTTTGGGCCAGGGAAGTGGTTGACGTTTCCATCAATACTATGATTTATAAAATTGATCTAAAAGTCAATGACGTGCCTGCAGTGGGGGGGATCCAGGCTGGTGGCTCACCAGCTGGCCGGAAGGCTCACGCTGGTCTCTGAGTTCCCGCAGCGCTGCGAGCTCTCCCAGCCGAGCCCGTTCATCGAGCAACGTGTTGAGCCGGGAAATGGCAGCGCAGGAGCTGGGAACCAGCTCTTTGCTGGCTGTGATTCGCAGCAACTCCTCCTTCTCGTCGGAAAGCTGGTGGACACGTTCCGCTGGCCACCCAACACGTTCCCCGAGCTTGGCTCCAAGGCTGAAGTAAAGCAGTGTGGACTCCGGACCGACGAGCAGTTCGGCGACGGCGCTACAGTCTTTGCGTATCTGCGTTTGTTTTACAGCATCAGCCGAGCAATAGCGCCCGACCTCACTGAGCTCCGGCCCGATGGAGGCGGTCTCATGGCCGATGAGTTCGAAACCGAGGGAAGCCTTTTCTGCGGGCGCCGCGTCCCGCGGCACTTCCTGCAATCCAAATTGAAACATCGATTCGCCAGGGCTGCGTAGGCTGTGTGCCTGAGCTGCACGGGTGAATGCGGCGGCTTCGGCCTGAAAGTCACCGCTCGCCCGAGCGGCTTGGGCGACGGCGATCCACGGCATGGCGTTGCTGGGATCGGTACGTGCCCATTCAGTTAGCGAAATGCGCTCACATGCACCCGTGGTGACGGCCGCAGAGACTCCATTTGTTTGGCAAAGCCCGACGGCGATGGCGTAAAGGGCCGGGTCGCCTCCCCCTGCCGCCAGTTGAACCAACTCGTCGCGCGACTCCTCCGCCTGCACGGCGGAGCCTTCGCGGAGCGATTCGAATCGCTGCAGCAGCAGCCCGACTGCACGAGCACGGGTATCCGAGCTTTCGAGAAGCGCCGCCTTCCATCGGTCGTGGGTCTCTCGAGTCGCCTCGATGACACCGCCGTTGAGGTCCTCTGCATTGGCGCCTGCGGGTCGGACCTTTTGAATTCCACACACGTCTGCGTTACTTGACGGGTCCGCGGTGGGAGCATCGATCGACAACTTGGCGGCGGAAGTTGCGCCTCGTGGGACACGAATGTGCGCCTCCTCAGAGACGTGGGGAGCGGGCGCAGGCGAGGGCAAGGACGCTGCGACTTCTTGCGGCTGGCTCCGATGTAGCCAACCCGCTACAAGTAGAGCCGTCACAACGACCAACGCCGCGACCGCTATGCCCCACTTCCCTTTACGGCCGCCGCTCATTGAGCCCCTGCAGCGATGATGTGTCGGAAGGAGTATAACGCCTGAACTCCTCCACGAGACAAACGACATGCCGCCTGGAACCGCTGCGTCGTCATGGGATCTGCCCGAGACCTTCAGCTTCGAAGGCCAACAGGTACGATACGGCAGCCTGGGTAGCGGCGAGCCGCTGGTGCTCATTCACGGCACACCGTTCTCATCGGTCGTCTGGCGGCGGATCGCTCCGCATCTGGCCACACGCCGACGGGTGTTCTACTTCGATCTTCTCGGCTATGGCCGATCGGAGATGCGGTCGGGGCAGGACGTGTCGCTGGCAACACAAAACCGACTGTTCACGGCTCTGCTGGATCACTGGCGCCTGGTAAAGCCGGATGTGGTGGCCCACGATTTCGGCGGATGTACGGCACTGCGGACGTGCCTGTTGGATGGCCGCTCGTATCGATCGCTCGTGCTGATCGATCCGGTCGCCCTCTCGCCGTGGGGTTCGCCGTTCGTGCGCCACGTACGCGAGCACGAGGCGGCCTTTGCCGGACTGCCGCCTTACATACATAGCGCCATCCTTCCCGCATACATCGCCGGCGCGGCCTTTCGTCCATTGTCAGATGAGGACATGCAGCGCTATGTCGAGCCGTGGCTCGGTGAAGCCGGACAGGCAGCTTTTTACCGACAGATCGCGCAGATGGATCGCCGCTTTACGGACGAAATCGAGTCGCGGTACGGCGAGTTGCGTTGTCCGGTGATGATCCTTTGGGGGGAGCAGGATCGTTGGATTCCCGTGGAGCGGGGGCGCGAGCTGGCAGCCCGCATTCAAACCGCAACACTGCGTTGCGTGCCGGGCTCGGGGCACCTGATGCAGGAAGATGCCCCGGAGGCGATCGTCGCCGCCCTGCTCGGCTTTCTTACCTGACCGGGGCGCTGGGGCGCATAATTGGCGCCGCCGCCGGCACCGGCTCACGAACCGAAGAGTTACGATCTATGGAAAAGCACTTTATTTCGGCCGATTCGCTGCTGCGTGACTCGATGGAGCTCGCCAGGCTCATCATCCGCAGCGGCCTACGGCCCACTTTCCTCGTGGCCATGTGGCGCGGCGGGGCACCCATCGGTATCACGGTGCAGGAAGTGCTCGAGTATCACGGGATCCATGCCGACCACATCCCGATCCGGACCTCTTCGTATACCGGCATCGATCAACAGGCCAAGACGGTGCGCGTGCATGCGACCGACTACCTGGTATCGCGTGTCTCGGCCGAAGACGAGCTTCTCATCGTCGACGATGTGTTTGATTCGGGGCGCAGTCTGGAGGCGGTGATGTCGGAGCTCAAGCGCCGCTGCCGTCGCAACCTGCCTGCCAAGGTCCGCATTGCCACTGTCTACTACAAGCCGACACGCAACCGCAGCGCGCTCGTTCCGGACTATTACGTCCGCGCCACCGACTCGTGGTTGGTTTTCCCCCACGAAATCCAGGGCCTCACCCGCGAGGAGATTCTGGCGAACAAACCTGTTGGCGAGGACTTCTTCGCGCCGGCGCTCACGCCAGATAAATAAATCGTGCCACGCAGACCACCGCCAGAAGGTAGACCAGCCAGTCGCTGAGTCGTGCCTGTCCGCGCACCAGTTTCAACACCGCGTAACTCGTGATACCGAAGGCGAGGCCGTTGGCGATTGAATAACTCAACGGAATGATGATCACGGTCAGAAAGGCGGGAATCGCCTGCAGCGGGTCCGTCCATTCCACCTCGGTGAGAGCGCCCATCATAAGCGCACCCACCAGTATGAGCGCGGGCGCCGTCGCAACGGCCGGGATGGCCTGGACGATGGGCGCGAAAAGCAAGGTACACAGAAACAGTATTCCGACCACTATGGCCGTGAGTCCGGTGCGGCCACCGACCGCCACACCTGACGCACTTTCGATGTAACTCGTGACGGGGCTGGTCCCCGCCACCGCACCGATCAACATCGAGACGGAGTCGGCCAGAAGGATACGATTCAAACGAGGGATCGAACCGTCCTTGGCCACCAACCCGGCACGCTTGGTGACCGCCACGAGCGTACCGACGTTGTCGAACATGTCGACGAATAGAAAAACGAAAACGATCTCAACCAGCGACAGGCCGACCCCGCCCTTCAAGTTCAAAGCGGCCGGAATGTCCAGTTTGAAAGCCGTGGACCCCAGGTCGACGAGACTGTAGGCCGCCGGCGCGAAATGGGATACGCCCAACACCCAGGCGAGGATGGCGATGAGCAGGATCCCGATGAGCATCGCGGCCCGCACCGACATGGCCTGCAAAGAGGCAATCACCAGCAAGCCCAGTATGGCGAGTGCGGTCGATGGGGCTGTTAGTTTACCGAGCCCCACCACGGTGCCCTGGCTGGCGACAATGATGCCGGCGTCCCGCAGGCCGATAAAGGCGATGAACAGGCCGATTCCGCCACCTACGGCGGCAAACAGCGAGCGGGGCAATGCGCGGATAATCAGCTTGCGCACACCGGCGACCGTCAGCAACATGAAGGCAACGCCGGAGAGGAATACGCATCCCAACGCGGTTTGCCAGGGCAGGCCCATGCCCTTCACAACGGTGAAGGTAAAATAGGCATTCAGGCCCATGCCCGGAGCCAGCGCCAGCGGGTAGTTGGACAGGAATCCCATCAGGATGCTGCCAATCCCTGCCGACAGACAGGTTGCGACGGCGACACCGGCGACGGGGAGTCCGGCTTCACCCAATATCAGGGGATTGACCACGACAATGTAGGCCATGGTCAGGAATGTCGTCAGGCCGGCAAATACCTCGGTGCGGACCGTGGTGCCATGGCCTTGCAGGTCGAACAGGCGTTGCAGCATAGGGGTGGGTCTTTATTCTTGAATTTTTCGGGGTTGGGTCAAAAAATCTTCCAAGGATTGGGCGGCGCGCTCGAGCGTGCGAGCGTCGAGGGCGTCGCGCGCGGGGCCTTGGTGGACCAGTACTATGCAGCGACTGACACCCGCGGCCCGCAGGGGGGAGGAGTTGGGGTCCCTCTCGGTGACCGTCAGCACGGGCGCATTCCGGATCGCTCCCGGGTGGGCGTCGAGGAAAATACTACCGCGTCGCTCGTCGACGGGAGAAGCCAGAACCAACAGGCCGAACTGAGTCGGGAGACGCTTCTGTCTGATCTGTTGGGCGACCGCGATGCCCAGCAGGGAGCCGAGACCTCCGTCGCGGCGTAAGACTTCGGTGGTCGAGTCGCAGTACAGGCCGACAAGCAGACATGGAACGTTCGGGTCGTTTTGCTGGACGCCCGCCAGGTTGCCTGCGGCGCCGGGATAGACCTGCAGGTTGGCGGCGAGCATCCATTCGCGCAGCAGCGCGGCGGCAGGGGCGGCAGCAGCGTCAACCGGGCTGCTGACTGCGGCAATAGCGCCAGTGACAGTAGCGGCAGGGCCGGCGGCGGCAGCGACGGTAGCTGGCGCGTTGAGAACCATGGCGCTCGAGACCAACCTGTCTCTCATGGCTTTGACTTCGGCGCCCGCTGGACTCGCAACGAGGTCTGCGAGCCGATAGCCGGCGATCACGCCGATTTGCGTCAGCGCCGTATGTCGTTCCGCCTCGACGTCATTGTTCAGGCGATCGGACATCGCGGCGAGAATGGAATCGGGGTCATGCCCGCGTACTGCAAGGATGAACGGAAACGCGAATTTCCCGACGTAGGCGGTGTTGAGTAGCAGCAGCTGAGCGAATTCCTCGTCTGTGCAGGCGTCGAGGCCGGCGCGTCGCTGTTCGTGTGCTGAGGCTTCTGTGAGCTCGAGCCGCTTGCGTCCCCGCGCACCGAGTTGCGGGTGCGCCCGGATCAACGCCAATCGCTCTTCGATCGGCGCCGACTGTACGACGGTGCGCATGGCATCGAGCAGATCCAGGCGAGAGGGAAAGGGTCGTGCCGCCGCGGCTCGCCGTGCCACCCAGGGAGAGTGTTCGAAGATCGTGCCGAGAACCGAGGTGAACTCATCGACTGGGAGTGTGTTCAACGCTTCGAGTGTGATCATGGAGTGCGCCCCGCGGCGCCGTGTCCAATCCACATCAAAACCGTCGCACGCTCCGCGTCAGTCATTCCGGTGAGATTACCCAGTGGCATGGTGCGCAACGAGACCTGTTTTTGTACTTCGGGTAGGTGCGCGCGCAGCTGATCGAGCGTTTCGAGCACGACACCGTTGGGGGGCGCGTTGAAGCCGAACTGAGAAGATGGGTGCGTGCTGTGGCAAGGGACACAGCGCTGCTCGACGATGGATTGGACCTGTGCGATGTCGCCGGGTGGCGCGGTAGAAGTGGGGCTAATCTCCGGGGCAAGCGCCACCACCACTCCCGCGAGCGTCAACACTCCGAGCGCTGCCGGCACCGCCGAGGCGACTCCGCGGCGTCCCGCCGGTTTATGCCGGGCGACAAACCAACCCCGAATGCAAGCGCCGGCGAAGCTCATTGCAATGAGCACGAGCCAGTTGTATCGCGCGCCGTAGGTCATCGCATAGTGATTGCTGATCATCACGAATATCACGGGCAGCGTGAAATACGTGTTGTGTACTGAACGCTGCTTGCCGCGCAGACCTGGGCCGGGATCGGGCTCTCGGCCTTCGCGCTTGGCGCGAACGAGCTCCCGTTGGCCCGGGATAATCACGAACAACACGTTCGCGACCATGATCGTGCCCAGGGCGGCACCGAACACC
>DATBCZ010000261.1:0-11946 GCA_036270175.1 Steroidobacteraceae bacterium
CCGGATCGCTGAAAATCTCCTCGATGCGGGAGCTGGGGGCATCGATCAGCGCGCCCGGCGGCAAGGCGTCCAGCCGGGCTAACACGGTAGGGCTGGCGCAGACGGGGTCGAAGTCGATCAGCAACTCGGTAGCGCCGCCGCTCTTCGCGGCAAAACACACTTGTCCCATTTTCCGATTGAGTGGGTTCAGCAGGGCGTCTGAAACGAGCTCGCCTGCGGCATCGGAGCCTCCCCCAACATCGATATCGATGACGACATCCTGGGTCGCCGAGCCGGCGAGGCTGGCGTTCAGGATGCGCAAAGCCGCGGTGGCTTCAGCAACGAGCGATTGGGAGGCGATACCGGGAAAACCCTGGAAACGAAGGCGGACTCTCTGCGTGCCGAAGTCGAAATACTGCAGAAAGAACTCGCGCGAGAACTTTGACCCGATGAGCTGCCCGATCTGCTGCAGCGCCAGCTCCTCGCTGGCCCAACTCTGCTTCTGGGGAATCGTGGTGTTGAGGTAGATCTCCTCGCCCGTTTTCGAATCAAGGGTGCGAAGGGTCCACGAGGTCAGCGCCACTTTCTCGATGGTGAGACCGGAGGCCGGCAACGTGGCCGACAGATGCTTGAGACTCACTTCCCCGCTGAGTAGAAAATCAGGCGCCGGCTGGGCGGTGGCCGCGTCCACCGTCACGAATCCAAACGAGCGGATGCGCTCCATCAGAATGTTCTCGGCAACCGCCGAGCGCTCGCTCCCCACGCGCACTTCAACAGCGATTCGCGGGTTGCCATTGTTCCGGATGAACTCGACGTGATCCTCGCGCGAGATCGCGTTCAGTGACCTCTGTACGTCGTGAACTCTTACAGTGGCCCGGAGTGTGCCGAGGAGGAGTCCATAACGCCTCAACTGCGGGGGCACTTGTTCCAGGACAGACGATATGTACTGGTCGCTGCGTGAGAACAGCTTATCGCGAAGCAGCGCGTAGTGCGCATTGATTGAGCTGGGATCGATGTAGAGCGCGACCGCTTTCTCGATCAATTGGCGCCGGGCATCGCCCCAGAGTTGAGGCTCGACCTGTAGCCCCTGTTTGACAAATCGGGGGTCCTGCGGATCGGCGAGTCCGACGGCGGTGATCACCGCGGTCCCGGATGCCCTCGGCAGTGTCTGCGACGGGACGTCCTCCGGCGACGGGACGGCTGCCGTCGCTTGCACCCCGCCGGTGGCGCCACCATCCTCTGTCCCGCGCGCGGGGTTTGGTGTCCCGGCAGTGGTGTTACTACCCGTAGTCCCTGCAGTAGTGCCACCGCTCGTAGTCCCGGTAGTGGAGCCTCCGCCCTTTGTCCCGTGCGCAGGGTGTTCGGACTTGGTAAGAGGTTCCGGACCGCGGTTGGAGTTCCGTACCAGGTACCCCGCCCCAGCGACAGCGGCGATCGCGCATGCCGCGATGGTGGCCCAGGTTTTGCGATTCCCTCTCGTGCCGCCGGCGTTGCCTGCCGTCAGCGTCGAGATAATCGCCTGCTTGAATTCAGCCGCGCTCTGAAATCGGTCCGCAGGTCTCTTCGCCAGCGCGCGCCCCAACAGCGCGTCGGCGCCCCTGGGCGCGTGTAGGTTCAGCGCCGATACGGGTGTGGGCGTGTCGTTCAGGACCTTGTGCATGACGGTGGAGAGTGACCCTGGAAAGGGCACATCACCGGCCAACAATTCGTAGAGCAGGACGCCCGCCGAATAGAGGTCCGAGCGGCCGTCGATCGGCTGAGCCAGTAACTGCTCAGGCGCCATGTAGGATGGCGAGCCCATGACGGTGCCCGCCTGTGTCAGCGTGGAGGATTCGATACGCGCAATACCGAAGTCGGTGACTTTGACGGTGTCGCCCTCGAGCAGAATGATGTTGGATGGCTTGATATCCCGGTGCACCACGCCGTTCTTGTGCGAATACTCGAGCGCGTCGAGCAACTGGCCCATGATGCGAACGATGGTGGGGATCGGGAGGCGCTCCTGGCGCGCCAGCAGGTCCCCCAGTTCGCGGCCCTCGACGAATTCCATCGAAATGTAAGCGATCCGGCCCGCGCCCCCTCCAGGCCGCCGTGGCTCCTCGCCAAAGTCATACACGGCAACGATGTTGGGATGAGTGAGTCGGCCCGCCGCCTGGGCTTCGCGCCGGAGACGGCCGATGTGGGTGTCCGCCTCGGGCCCACTCAACAGATCGCTGCTCAGCGTCTTCAATGCAACGCGGCGGCAGATAACGGGATCGTAGGCCTCGTAGACCACGCCCATACCGCCGCGTCCCACCTCACGGCGGATCTCGTACTTGCCGAACTTCTGCGGGCACAGCGTTGTTTGTTCGCTATTCACTTGTTTTTGGCGTCGATGTCGTAAACGGTCCTCTGGACGAGCCGCTGTACCATGGTGTCCAGAGTAATGCCGCCCTCAGCCGCCGAGTCGACACCGGCTACTGAGGAGGAGTGGCCACCCACTTCCATCTTCAACTCGTTGTATCCCGTGGCCACCTGTTCCGTCGTAGTTGCGTCCAGGATCTTGTAGCGCATCCCTATGACCCACACGCTGGCGGAGCCCGAAGTATCCACCGAGCCGGCGACCGTGCCCGCGGCGTTGGCGGTCCGACTGTTGTTGCCGAAGATGCCGATCAAGGACGAGGCAACGCCGCCTTTGAAGCCGCTCTTTTGCGCCGCGAGATGCTCCGCTTTGAGAATGTCGAAGCGCACGAGCCACTTGGTATTCTTCAGCATGCCTTTCTTCATGACCTTCTGGGCGTCATCGGGATCTCCGGCCGAGTAAGCGAGCTGGATCTCATGCAGCATCGGTCCCAGGTCCGAGCGGTCGAGCACCTGGAAGTTTGCCTTGGTCAACTCCAGCTCCGCGAAGTCGGCGATGTTGTTCGGCCCGAACCTCTGGGTGAACGAGGCGTTGTTGCTCTTGACGTCGCCGGATAGCACGATCAGCTTGGGACCCTGTTTGGAGGCGTTCTCGTACGTAACATCCCGGTACATGCCCTTGTCGGCGGCCTCGTTGGCCCGATTTGACACGCCGCTGCCTGCGGTGGGAGACGGACTCGATTCGTTGCCCCAGGATGGCGGGTTCCCCCAAACCGCTTGCGCTAGTCCGAGCGCAAGCAGCCAGGGCGCTATTTTGAACAGGTTGTTGCGATTCATATCTATTTCCCCTAGAGCGTGCAGGTTTGTTGGTGCCGATCTATGGTGGTCGGTCGGCTTTGCGGCAGTAATCGTTGTATAGCTGGGCCACGAGCTGATCGGCTTGCCGTTTGAGCAATGCGGTCGCTGTCGCCAGCGTGTCGAGGGTCGAAAACGACTCTGAATGGGCGTCTACCAACGAGAGTTGTCGGCCCGACGCGCTCGAAAGGGTCAACTGCACATTCACGGCGACCTCACGCACTCCCACGAGGCGATTGACGCGAGTTGTCATGGTGATGTCACCGCGCAATATATAGTCGGCCGCCAACCGCCTCGATGCTGCGAGTGCTCCGTCCGGATCGTTGTTGAAGTAGGCATCCACTTCGGCTTGGGCGATAGCGGACCCGATTTGCTCTTGTGTAAAGGTGCCGAGTCCTAACGCCCGCATCCGGGTATCGATAATCGACGTGAGGCCCCCGTAACGGTCCTGCTCCGCGAGCCAGCGGCCCTCGCGATGCTCGGCGATGAGTTGCAGAATCTTCCGGTTCTTTAGACGGTCGCGGCAGGGAACGGACACCAGCTGCCGGATCGAGTCAACCTGTTGGGCCGCGGCAGCCTCCTCGGCCGCCTGTTCCTGCTGCGCTCGAGTTGAGAAGTGGAACGGCTCAGCTGCAGCGAGGGCTCCGGTACCGGCCAAGGCTGCCCAGAGAATCAGCCGCCTGGCGATTCCCCGGCCCCTTGCAACGGCGTGATGTGTAAACCTCATGGCCCCTCTCGTGCGATGGAGACTACATTATCAAAGGGCGATTTGGGGCATCGAGTGTCCTAAGTCACTCCGGTTCCTGTTGAGTCAGGATGGGTTTCGGGCGCAGTGTCGAAAGTAACTTTCGCCGCACGGCCGCATCCGGCACAGTCGCGGGCAGATGCTCCAGTCACCGCAAGTCATCGCACCAGCGGACATCCTGAGCGGGAAATTGCGGGCAGTCTGTCGCTCGAATAGGGGACACAATGAAACATGCCTTGGTTTTCTCAAGCCTCTGCGGGTTGCTGTTCGGTTGCGCCGGTGTGCACGTTGCCGAGTACCAGCGCCCGGAGGCTCCAGCGAAATCAACCTGGTCGGGGCCGCCGGCGAGCACCGTGTCAGGCACCGAGGCCATCGCGCCGCAGTGGTGGGCGCAGTTCGGCGATACTGAGCTGGATTCTCTGGTGGCCAAAGCGATTGCGGGCAACATCGACCTGAAGATCCTGGCCGCGCGGATCGCAGTGGCCAAGGCGCAGATTGCCGAAGCGCATGCGGGCGCGCTGCCGAGCGCGAATCTCGGCGCTGGCAGCACCCTGCAAAAGACCAGCGGCCAACCGTTCAGCGCGCAACACAACCTGGGCACCCAGGTCAGCTGGGATATCGATATCTGGGGTCGGGTCGAGAAGGGCGTTCAAGGACAAACTGCCGAGTTCCATGCGACGGAGGCTGATTGGCGGGCCGGATATCTGCAGATCGTTGCCGACGTCTCGACCACCTACTTCCAGATCCTGCAACTCGACGAGCAGATTGTTCAGCAGCAACAGGCGTTGGCAAAAAACGAACAGATCCTGGCCATTTACACCACGATGCGCAGCAACGGCCTGATCTCCGATAGCGACGTGCTGCGCCAGCGGGCGGAGAACAGCCGTCTGACTACGGATCTGTTGGAGCTGCGCCGCTCCCGCGATGTGACGGAGAACGCCCTCGCGACGCTGCTCGGCGTGCCTGCAGGGGAGTTCAAAATCCAACCCGGCCGGCTACAGGACCGCGTACAGGTCCCTGCGGTGCCTGCCGGCCTGCCGTTGGAACTGCTGGCCCGCCGGCCTGACGTCGTAGCGGCTGAGTTCCGGGTGCTGGAAGCCCACGATCTGATGGGCCAGGCGCGGCTCGCGCAGCTGCCTTCGGTGAGCCTGACCGGCCAGGCAGGCACTGCCAGCTTCGCGCTTTCTGACTTGTTCAGGGCGTTTACTTTCGGGTTCATGCCGACTGTCAACATTCCGGTGCTCAATCCGGGCGTCAGGGCGCACGTCAAAACTACCGAGGCGCAGATCAAGGTTGCTGAAGAAGACTACCGTCGCACGGTGATCGCCGCGTATCAAGAAGTCGAGAACACTCTGGTCAACCTCGACGCCCACCGGCGGCAACAGGAGGAGTTGCGGAAACAGGCTGACCAACTGCAGGTGGTATCTGCCCAGAGCGCGGCGCAGCTCGAGGTCGGTGTTGTGTCGCAACTCGACGTGTTCGAAAACGAGAGGTCCCTGCTGGCGGCACAGCTCGCGCTGCTGGCCAGCCATGAGGAGGTGCTGTCCGACACGGTCACGTTGTATAAGGCACTCGGGGGTGGTTGGTCCCGTGTCGAGGTCGCGAATGCAGGTCGCTGACCGGAGGGTCTCTGCCGTGGAAGTTGACGCAACGATATGGGCGGGCGTCAAACAGGCGCCGTCGGTGCGCCACCTCGACGTTGTCCTGAAACCCTTGTCCCGGCCCGAACTGGGCGAGATACGCATCGATGACGCCGTGTTTGCCATCGGGCGGACCGAGCAGCCCTTCGCATCCTACGGCAACGATCTCCTCAATATGCTGTCGCGCCGGCACGCGCGCATCTTCCGCCAGGACGGTTTCGTCTACCTCGCGGACCTGGAGAGCCGCAACGGGACGACGGTCAACCGCGTGGCTGTGGGGCACTCGCCCTGCCAACTGCGCGACGGCGATGAGATCTGCTTCGGTGGGGCGCTGTCGTATCGCGTACAGATCGCATCTCGCATCCGCCCCGGAGGGAGCAACCTGACGCTGACGTTGACGCCCGAATCGGGCGAGTCGGGTCTCGACACGATCGTGATCACAAAATTCCCGTTCCTCGTCAGCAAGACCGACGCGATGTTCTCCAACTATAAAGATAAGAGCGAGCATGGCCGACAGTTGGGTTACCTGTCACGGCGGCATGCGTACGTCGACCAGAAGGGGGGGCAGGTCTATATCGAGGACCTCGGCAGCAGTAATGGCACTTTCATCGACGACCAGCGCCTGCTGGAGCACGCCGTACCGCTGCAGAATGGTGTCGTGGTTGCCTTCGGTGGCAAGCACTTCGTCTACCGGGTGAGCATCACCCAGGACTCCGCTGTCGAGCCGGCCCAGGGCGGCGATGCCCGGGAGCCCCCCGCAGAGTGCAACCCGCAGGCGAAACGGGCACCCGTTGTGCCGAAAGCAGCGGCGGAGAATGGCAAAACCCTGTTTATGGCCGCCCCGACTTCGTTCCTCGAGATCTTCTGCGTCGCCAACGAGCCGAAAGACGAAGTCGCACCCGGAGGCTCGGTAGTTCCTGCCGCCGCCAAGGAGCCGGCCGTCAAGCGTCGCCCGCGCGGTCGTGTCATGTTGCTGTTGTCCGAACTCGTTTCGCTTCATGCCAGCGGCGAGCCCGTTAGCGCGTGGCGCAGGTGGGGGAGGGCTGCAGCCGTTGCAGGTGTCTTGGGTGCACTCGCCTTAGCGGCCTATTTTTGGAATGCCCCGGAGCGGGACTTCAAGGACGCGGTCGCGCGCGGCGAGTATGCGCGGGCCGCGGTGCTAGCCAGTCGACTCCTGGAGAAGCACCCGAATGACATCGAGCTCAAGGCGCGAGCCACCGAGGTGGCGCTGAAGGCAAATGTGCCGGCGTGGCTGGTGAAGGTCCGGGCCCGTGACTTCGACGGAGCCAACGGCGTTCTCACGAACATGTCCGAGCTCAGCACGCGCGATGGCGACCTGCGACACTTGATCGGGGAGTTGGAGTGGCTAGGCAATCTCGAGCGCTTGGTCAGCGGTCGCGGTGGGCCGGAGGCACCGATCCGGATCTACTCGGACGAAGACAGTATCGAGCACCTCATCGCGCGCTGGAATGACGATACGGGCGAGCAGCAGCGCGCCTTGGCCTGGATCGCGTCGTACGTGCCGCAGTTCGGTGAATGGTATGGCGACGCGCTCACCCATTTGCGCAAATTGCAGAGCGAATCCACCGTGTATCTCCCGATCATCGGGCGGATCAAGGCAAACATCGCGACCGAGCTGGAGCGGGACAACCCGGAAGCGTTGAGTCCCGTGCTGGAGGAGACTGCGCAGAAGTATCCGGATCTCGGTGGGCTGGACAGCGTACGCCAGGATCTGGCGCGCTACATCGAGATTCGACAGGAAGCACGGACACGAAACTCCGGACGACTGTTTGCTCTGCAGCAAAAGGCGCGCTTCGTGACCCCACCGTTCCAGCAGAGTTTTCGCGCGCTGATCGACAGTGGGCACCTGCCTCCCGCCGACCTCCTCGAACAGTACGACGCCGCAACGCAAGCCTGGAAGGACGGCAAGTCCAGCGAAGCGCTTGCCGGGTTGGAGAAGCTGGCGGCAGGTCCATGGGGTGAAGAAGCCGCCGTGGAGTTGGAGCGCAGGCGAGGTGTGACGACTCGGTTCGCTGCGCTACAGCAGGCGCGTAACACCGATGGTTTTGTCGATCAACTGCTGGCTTTCCGGGAGTCGCTCGTTGCCGACGAAGACCTGGCCTTCGTGCGCGCTACTGCGACCGATCTGAATCTGCAAAGGAACGAGGTGATCGCGCGGGCACAGGGCGCCATGGATCAGGCCCGCACGTTGTGGCAGGAATACCGGAGCAGCGGCGCTATCGACGCTGCGCTGCGAATCGAGACCTCGATTTCGGATCAATTCCGGACCCGCGCTCGCCTGTTGGCCGAGGCCAGCAGGTACGCGCAGCAGAGTTTCCTGATCTACTCGCAGGTCGACGGGGCCGGAGCCGCGCCGTGGATCGCGATTCGCGGCGAGATTGAATCGGAAGCGCGTCAGCAGCGCAGCAGCCTGCATGACCTGGGCAATGTCATCGAGCCCGAGCTGCTGCAATCCAAGTTGGCGTTGCTTGGAGATTCGAACGAATGACGACCTCAAATCGCCTGGTCCCGTTGGCCGATGCTCTCGGTGATCACAGCTCCGAGGGTATCGCCATCCTGACCGCGGAGCCCTGGCGCGCTCTGCATGCCCTTGTCTACACGGTGATCGCACTGGTGTTGAGCGGGTTGGTCTGGTCGTTCATCGGCAGAGCAGACGTGATCGTGACGGAACAGGGTGCGCTGGCGCCTGCCTCGGAGCTCAGACGCTTCTATGCGCCCGTTGATGGCGAGTTGGCGAATCTCTATGTGGCCGAGGGTCAGCCGGTAGCCAAGGGCGACGTGCTGGCCCGGCTCAACGCCAGGGGAGCCGTCGAGGCGGCGAGCAACGCCATGCAGGCGCAGTTGAAACTCGAGGACGCGGAACGGGAGTGGCGGCAATTCCCGGAAAGGAAGGCGCTGTTGGAACAGAAGGCTGCAACGCTCAGACAGGCGCTGGAACTCGAGGAGCAGCAACACCAGCAGCGGCTGGCGCTCGGGACGAGCAAACTCGTGGAAGAAGAGCAGGCGCAAATGGCGGAAGCCCGCACCAATGTCGAAGAGACCAGGCGGGCTCGGGACGCAGCCAGGCTGGAGGTGGAGAAGTTCGAGCGCGTCCTCGCGAGTCCTGGCGGCAGCGGCGTGTCGCAGCTGCAAGTCGAGGCCAAGAGAAACGCCAGGTTGGCCGCGGAGAATGCTTACCGCGTGGCGCAATCGAGAGTCAGCGAACTGACTGCCCGTCAAAGCCAGGAGCTCGTACAGGCCCAGGCCCAGCTCGAAGCCAGCGGCGAGCAGCTCAAGAAGCTGCGGCTGGACTACGAAGCGGCGGCGAGCGAGCTCGCCACGGCGGAACAGAAACTGCGCCTGCAACTCAATACCGCGCGCGTCGAGGCCGATGCCACGGCGCGCATCCGTTTCGAAAATATCGACAAGGACAATTTCCTGCAGATTGTCGCCCCCGTCTCCGGCATCGTGACCGATCTGACCTCCACGCAACCGGGCGACAAGGTCCAGGCCAACACTCCACTGGGTGGCATCGCTCCAAACAACACCCGCTCCGTCGTCAAGGTCGAGATCGCCGAGAACGACCGCGCTTTCCTGCGTGAAGGCCTGCCGGTCAAACTCAAGTTCAATGCATTCCCGTACCAGCGCTACGGGGCCATCCATGGCACGCTGGAATACGTCTCGCCAGCCACCAGGCCGGCGTCGCAGACCAGGCAGCCGGTGTACGAAGCACGCATAGCGCTGGAGCGTGATTACTACCAGGTGGGGGAGACGAAGTATCCGCTGCGCTATGGGATGACGGCCGCGGTCGAGATCATCGTCCGTGAACGGCGGCTGATCGATCTGGCCCTCGACCCGTTTCGCCAAGTTGGCGGTTGAACGACCAGGTTAGAACTAACAGGAGCGCATCAGATGACGACTGTCGTGAAGATCGATGGTGAGGCAATCGACCTCACAGAGTTCGTGCGGCTCTTGAAGCTGACCGGGCAGTTCGAGGCGCTCCTCGAGCAATTCGTCCGGGATCGGCTCGCGGCACTGGGCGCGCGCAAAGCGGGCATCCAGGTGTCGGAAGCGGAGATCCAGGAACGCGCCGACCAGTTTCGCCGGGTGCGCGGCTTACATCGTGCGTCCGACACCAACAAGTACCTCGACGCGATGCGCATCAGCCTGGAGGAGTTCGAGGCCTTCGTGACCGACAGCCTGTATCAGGAAAAGATGCTGGGCAAGGTCTGCGGCGAGCAGGCCGTGCAAGGGTATTTCAAGCTGAACTCGCCCAAGTTCGACAGCGTCGAGGTGAGCCATATCGTGCTGGATTCCGAGGCCAAGGCCAGGGAGATGATCGCGGTGCTGCGCGATGACCCCGATAGCTTCCACGAGATGGCGCGCGAGCATTCGATCGCCGACACGCGCGAGCAGGGCGGCCTGATCGGCAAGGTGCTGCGGGGGTCGCTCCGATCCGACGTCGAGGGGAAGGTTTTCAACGCCGCCGCCGGCGATCTGCTGGGACCGTTCGCATCGGGGGATCGGACGGCTTTCGAGATCTTCCGGGTGAACGCCAAGCATCCCGCCCGCCTCGACGACGACACCTCCACCGAGGTGCGGCGATTGTTGCGCGAGGAGTGGTTGCGGGCCAGGGCTCGGGAACACGTCATCGAAGCCAGCTAGCGCCCGGACGTTGCCCGATGAACACCCAAGACATGTCCACCCAAGAAAGGCAGTCGCGCGCCGATTTCCTGGCGTCTGTTGATTTGTTTTCGGCCCTGACGCGCAGTGCCATGGAGCGCTTGGCCGAGAGTGCGCAGTCACGGCTGCTGGCGTTCGGCGACTCCGTGTGCACCGCCGGCGAGGTGGCGGCGGGGCTGTTCATCGTGAAGTCCGGCTCGATCCGGGTGTTTGCCTCGGACGGGGAAAAGGAGACCAGCCTGGGCGTGCGCAAGGCGGGGGAGGTCTTCGGCGAAATGGCCATGCTGCGCGAATACCGACACGAGTGGTCGGCGCGCGCGTCCGCCAAGACCGAATTGCTGTTCATCCCCCGTAGTGTCGTTGGCCCGATCGTCGACGCAAACCCCGCGGCCCGCGCTCTCGTCGCCGACCGCGTCGCCATCAACTCGGCGGGCGGCCTGATCAGTCACCTGTTCGACCTCAAGAGCAAGGTCGACAAAAGCGAGTTGGAAGAACTGACGCGAAGCGTCGGCGTGAAGCGGGTCGGCGCCGGTGAGGAAATCCTGAAACAGGGTTCACGGGAAGATCGCCGGCTGTATGTCGTGCGCCATGGCGAAGTCCGCGTCGTGCACTGCGACGAAGGCACGGACTATCAGTTAGCGACTTTACGCAAGGGTGAAACCTTCGGTGAAAAATCCTGCTTGATGCGCCAGGAGCAGACCGCCTCGGTGATCGCCAGCGCGGATACCGCTCTGCTCGTGATCCCCGAGAAGAGCGTGCAACTCATTCTCGAACGCAACCCGAAGGTGCGCGAAGCGTTGGAGGAGCGGATCCGGATCATCGACAGGGAGTTGCAACGGCAGAAGAAGGTCGCCGAGCAACGCAAACCCGGGCTGGTGATCGATCTTAAATCCAAGCCGGAGCTGGGAGAGAACGTCATCCGGCGCTTCGCCTGGATCCAGCAGGCCGAGGAGATGGACTGTGGAGCGGCCTGCCTGGCGATGATCTGTAAGCACTATGGGATCGGCATGACGCTGGGCAAGTTGCGCGAACTCGCCAACGTCACGACGCAGGGCGCGACGTTGGATAGCCTTGCACGAACGGGCGAATCCGTCGGCTTCACCACGAGAGGTGTGCAGTGCACCTTCGATACGCTGCGCGGGTTCGACCTTCCGTTCATCGTGCATTGGGAAGGCTATCACTACGTGGTGGTGTACGGGGTGTCGAGCACGCAGGTGTGGGTGGCCGATCCGGCGGTCGGCTTCAGGAAGTTGAGCGTCGAGGAGTTTGAGCGCGGTTGGAACGGTACGTGCCTGACCTTTGCGCCGCGCCAGGATGTGGCGCAGGTCGGTGCGTCTCACTCGCCATGGGTGCGTTTCGCCAGCTACCTGCTTCCCTACAAGAAGATCCTGCTGCATCTGTTCATGGCGACCTTCGTGATTCAGATGCTGGGCATCGTGCCGCCGATGATCATCCAGAACATCCTGGACGGCGTGATCGTCCATCAGAACGTAAATCTGCTGCACCTGCTGATCATCGGCCTGATCATCTCGAGCCTGTTCACGCAGCTGACCGCCACGATCCGGGCAGCGCTGGCGAACTTCATGGTCCGGAAGCTGGACTTCACGATGATGTCGCAGTTCTTCCGGCATACCCTGTCGCTGCCCTACTCGTTCTTCGCCAAGCGCAAGACGGGCGACATCTTCGCTCGCTTCCAGGAAAACCAGA
>DATBCZ010000262.1:0-13540 GCA_036270175.1 Steroidobacteraceae bacterium
CATCAATGGCAACTCGTCCGAAGAAGCGAGCTGCGTTGATATCTATCGGATATAACGTGCTGTCCGCCAGGCAACCCAGGGCCGTCGCGTACTTGCAGTGCAGATGCATGACGCAGCGGGCGTGCGGAACATTTGCGTGCAAGCCGGCGTGTAAGTACCAGGCTGTCGGATCGGGAGCATTCGGCTTTTGCAGCGTCGACGGATCGTGGGCGTCCAGGAGCAGTAGTTCGCTCGCGGTGATTTGCGAGAAGTGGCGCCGGCAGGGATTGACCAGAAAACGGCTGCCATCGGCCGAGACCGCGACACTGAAGTGATTGGCCACCGATTCGGCCATACCCAGCCGCGCGAACCAGCGGAAAGCCGCGGCGAGATCCGCGCGTTGTTCCTGATATTCGTCTGTCATAGCGTCGCCTCGATCCTCTCAACGTTGTGCCGTTTGCCACCGCGGATGAATCCAGACCGGGGCGGCCGACTTCGGCAGGGCTGTTTTACCGCGGATGAGGTCGCTGACCTTCTCCGCGATCATGATCGTCGGTGCGTTCGTATTGCCGCTGACGATGGATGGCATGATCGATGCGTCCACGACTCGGAGTCCCGCGAGTCCGCGTACCCGGCATTCTTCGTCGACCACGCAGTCATCCGTCTTTCCCATTCGGCACGTACCCACCGGGTGATAGCACGTCTCGACACCCAGCCTGACAAATGAATCGATCGCCTCGTCCGATTGCGTCTGTGAGCCGGGAGACAACTCCTCCCCGCAAAACGGCGCCAATGCCGGCTGCGCCAGGATTTCGCGGGTGAGGCGCACGGAGGTGCGCAGATCCAGCCGGTCCTGGGGGTCCTGCAGGTAGTTGAATAGAATCGATGGCGGCGCTGCGGGATCGGCCGATCGTATGTTGACGTGACCCAGGCTCCGCGGCCGCATCAGATCGATATGAACCTGGAAGGAGTGCTCACCCACATCCTCGACTGTACCCGGTTTGATGGCGAGCGGCATGAAGGTCAGCTGCAGGTCGGGAAAATCAACGCCCGGGCGACTGCGGATGAATCCGCCGGCCTCGAAGTGATTCGACGCTGCAATGCCATCGTGGCGCATAAACCAGCGCAGACCGGTGAGCAGCTTGCCAACGCCTCGATTGAAGCGGTAGATCGAAACGGGTTGCAGACATCGATGTTGTACGACGATGTCCGGGTGATCGTTCAGATGGGCGCCCACACCCGGCAGGTCACAAACAGGATCGATTCCCAAACTCCGCAGCAAGTCTGCCGGGCCGACACCCGAGAGCTGCAGAATCTTCGGTGAGTTGATCGCGCCACCCGAAACGATCACTTCCGCGTCGGCGTAGGCGGTCACCGGGTTTCCACGCACTGAATACTGAACGCCGATCGCCCGATCCTCCTCGAACACGACTCGTTGAACCAGCGCCTCGGACCGGACGGTCAGCCCCGGGCGTTGCAATACCGGGTGCAGATAAGCGCGTGCCGCACTCCACCGGCGCCCATTTCGAGTAGTCCGATCGATTCTGCCGAAACCCTCCTGTTGCGCGCCGTTCACATCGTCCGATAGAGGGTAGCCCGCTTCCCCGGCGGCCCGTATGAAAGCGGCAACCAGTGGCGAGTCGGCCGGATTCGGAGCAAACACGGACAAAGGCCCCGTGGCGCCATGGTAGTCGTCGCCCCCGTCGATATGGCGCTCCGCTCGTATGAAGTAGGGCAGGACGTCGGCATAACTCCACCCTGAGGCTGCGCTTCGTGCCCAATGATCGTAGTCGAACGCATGGCCGCGGATGTACACCATCCCATTGATGGAGGATGAGCCACCGAGCACCCGGCCGCGCGGATGAGTCAGGCGCCGGCCCTCCAGAAACGGTTCGGGCTCGGAGAGATAGTTCCAGTTGAAGCGGTCGGAGGACAGGAGTCTCCCGACGGCCGACGGCATGTCAATCTCCCAGCTTTTATCGGCGGGACCGGCTTCGAGCAGCAGCACCCGGGTCCCGGGCGTTTCCGTGAGACGCGCCGCGAGAACGCAGCCGGCCGAGCCGGCGCCCACGATGATGTAGTCGTAACGGGAGTCGCTATGAATGGATGGCATCGTGACAGAGCCGATGGAAGTGACGCACGAGATGCTCGCTCCGATTGTTGGGCGTCTCGCCGATGATATAGCGACCCTGCGCGAATCCCATCGAGCGCAGCCCCTTCTGGTTGGAGATGTTGAGCCGGATGTCTTCAGGACCCAGCTCTTCATTCATCCAGCGGATACAGGCCTTGGTCACGTCCGAGAGCTCGCGCCCCTCCACGCCGTAGTACCCGAACCGAAGGTTCGAAGTTTCCGGCCCGGTCGGATTCATGATGAAGGTGCCTACGACGTCCGAGTAGGGAAATGCGTAGATCGTCGCGTTAGGCCAAAGTCCGATGTTGAAGAACCAGTCGGTTTGCCAGTGCGCGCCGGCGAGCGGCACTCCGTAGGCCTGTGTTACGCCCTTGCGTGGAGGTCCGATGTAGGTCCAGTACTTATCGTGGGGCTCGAGGCGGTAGCCCTCGAAATCAATGAGCTGCACCAGTTGTTTGTGCACCGGACCGGAATAGTCGAAGTGATACCCTTCGATAGAGTTCTCCTGGATAACCTTCCAGTTCGCCGCGACGGGCACATCCACCTGCTCGATCAAGGTGAGTCGATCGAGGTCCGGCAGATAATGCCGCATCTGCGCTGCAGCGCCCGGAGCCATCGCGGCGACCGACGGCGCCTCCGGGTCGAGGTTGACGTAGACGAAGGAGGCGAAAATCTCAACCCGCACCGGCTTGAGTCCATGACGGGTCTTGTCGAATCCCGCCAGGCACTCAGTCCGCGGAGCCCCGCGCAATCGACCGTCCATCGAATACGTCCACGCGTGGTAGCCGCACGTTATCGCCGGCGTGTGCCCTCGGGGAGCGTTGATGAGACGATTCCCCCGGTGTTGACATACATTGTGAAACGCATGGATTCCACCTTCTTTGCTTCTCGTGACAATGACACTCTGGTCGAGGATGTCGTAGGTCACGAAGTCCCCGGGCGTGCGCAACTCGTTGACGTGGGCGACCAGGTGCCAGCTGCGGAAAAAGATATTCAGCCGCTCTTTCTGGAAGATCGACTCGTCATAGAAGTAGGGCGCCGGGAGGGACATTCCCGCGCTCTGATCGGACTCGCTCCACTGGAAAGACATCACGTCACCTCGAAGGCTCGATTCATAAGGGCCCCGTCGCGGCCCACATTAGAATCCGCACGCCGCCGTGACCTGTAATATTTCGTCACGGAGATGACGGAATTGTGCTAAATCCAATCGCGGTGCCCGATCGGGTCACACCCGCGCGAATCGAGAGAATCCATGCGTCGATTGGCCTTGGTGCTGCTGCCGGAGTTCTCCAATCTGGGACTCGCCGCCGTGACAGAGCCTCTGTTCGTGGCGAACTGGCTCGCCCAGCGGACGCTGTTCGAATGGAAGTCAGTCTCCGTGGACGGCAAACCCGTTCGCGCCAGTAACGGCGTGATCCTCGCCGTCGATGGCGACCTGGCGGCCGCAAGGGACTGCGCTTCCATTTTCGTACTGGCGAGTTTCGACCCGCTGCAGAGCGCGCGCAGCCGGCCGCTCACGCGTTGGCTGCAGCGTGCCGCCCGCTCGGGTCTGGAGTTGGGTGGCATCGAAAATGGCAGCCTGGCGCTGGCGGAGGCGGGTCTGCTCGACAGTCATCCGGCCGCCATTCATTGGGACAACCTGGCTGGCTTTCAGGAGTTGTTTCCCAAGGTCCGGATCACGGCCAACCCCTTTTCGCTCACCCGTAACCGCCTCACCTGCGCGGGCGCTGCCGCCATTCTCGACATGATGATCGCCTGGATCGCACAGCATGCAGATGCGCCCGTCGCGGAGGAGGTGGCGCGACATCTGCTGCTCAACCGCGGACGCAAACTTCACGACGAGCCTCGGGATCCGGTCATCGACCAGGCCAGGGCTTTGATGCAGTCCTACATCGATGACCCGCTGCCCTGCGAGTCCATCGCGCAGCGACTCAACATCTCACTACGCCAGTTGGAGCGCAGGTTCAAAGAAGCACTGGGCCGGACCGTGCACGCCGAATACAGGCTGGTGCGCGTCGAGCGGGCGCATCAGTACCTGCAGCAGACCCGCCTGAGTGTGACCGAAGTGGCGGCTCTCACCGGCTTCAGCTCGGTCGAATACTTCGCCAAAGTCTATCGACGCGCCTTCGCCATGCTGCCCAGCGAAGACCGCCGACAAGCCACCGACGCGCCCGTGTTCAGAAGGCACGCCAGGGGGCTGTCTGGATCATGATCCAGACAGGCCCCCGGGTTACACTGGCGCCCCCACCCGCAAGGCGCGTTCTTGAGTCGTGATCGTCCATCTCATCGACGGAACGTACGAGCTCTTTCGCCATTTCTATGGCCTGCGACGCTTTTCGAAGGGCGTTGACCGGCCGTTCGGTGCCGTGACAGGGGTGCTCAACACCGTTCTGCAGATGGTGGAGGAGGGCGCGACGCACCTGGGTGTCGCAACCGACCATGTCATCGAATCCTTCCGCAATGACCTCTGGAGTGGCTACAAAACCGGCGATGGCATCGATGCCGCGTTGGCGGCGCAGTTTCAACCACTCGAAGACGCCCTCGCCGCGATGGGCGTTGCCGCATGGCCGATGGTGGAGCTCGAGGCGGACGACGCATTGGCTTCGGCGGCGGCGCTCGCCTTCAAAGACCCGCAGGCGGAAAAGATCTGTATCTGGACCCCCGACAAGGACCTGGCGCAGTGCGTACGCGCCGATCGAGTGGTACAGGTGGATCGGAAGACCAAGGTCATCCGAGACGCCGAGGGCGTACGAGCCAAGTTTGGTGTCGCCCCCGAGCTGATTCCTGACTACCTTGCCCTCGTCGGCGACAGCGCGGACGGTTATCCCGGTATCGCAGGCATAGGGGCCAAAGGAGCGGCAGGTCTGCTGAACCGCCACGGCAGGATCGAAGACTTTCCAGCGGAAGTCCTGGGCGAGCGTCGTGATCTTGCCCTGTTGTTCAAGAAGCTGGCGACGCTGCGCACCGACGCCCCACTGTTTGCCAGCGTCGAGGAGTTACGCTGGCGCGGCCCGACCCGCACCTTCGCCAACCTACAGCAACGACTGGGCGATCCCCGTCTCCTCGCCCGGGTCGAGCGGGCGCGTCCCACCGGGTGAGGACCATGTATGCGTAAAATCGGTATGACCGTCGTGGTGATTGTGTTGGCCCTGTTCCTGATCCTGGTTTTATGGATATGGAGCCGGCCCGAACGAGGTACCACGGGCCAGGTCAGCACGAACTTCCGCTGGTTGGGACCCAATGACAAGATAGCGGTGGATGGATTCGACGATCCCAAGGTACCGGGTGTCGCCTGTCATATCAGCCGCGCCGTGACCGGCGGTATCAAGGGTGGCTTGCGTCTGGCGGAAGACACGAGCGACGCCAGCATCACCTGCCGCCAGGTCGGGTCCATCAAGATCCCGACGGACCTCAAGGACGGCGAGTCTGTCTTCGACGAGCGCCGCAGCCTGCTTTTCAAGCAACTTCACGTCGTCCGCTTCTACGATCGCGGCCGCAATGTGCTCGTCTATGTTTCCTACAGCGACCGCGTGGTCGCCGGTAGTCCCAAGAACTCCATCAGCTCCGTGCCTGTCATGGGGTGGGTGGCGCCTTAACCTGGAATACGGCGAGGCGCAGCAGGAGAGGGGGGGTAATCCCCCCCAACCGCTCGTGTCCTGACCCCGGCCGGCTATTGCACGGCCAGGGTCCTCGGACACGTCGAGCCTATTTCTTCTTGGCGGGGGCCCGCCGACTCTTACGGAACGAAATACCGCTGCGCATCGCTTTCTGCTGGACGGCGGCGGCCGTACGGCCCAATGCCTTCGCCGCATCCGCGGCGGTGCCATTGCTGGCTAACTTCTTCAGGGTCTTGAGCTCGCTGGCGCTCCAGGAGGCTCCATCACTCGACGGACGTTTGGCCATCATCATCTCCAAGTATAGACAACCGGCGAATGATACACGTTGAGAGGCCGTTCAACACCCCCTGTTGAACACTCTTTAGGTTGATTTGTATCAATGTTTCACCTTCGGCCGGTCCAACCCCGTCGATTTCACCGGTTTGGGCGATAAATGAGCTCTCCAAACAGCTGCCACTTCCCACTCCCGGCCGGCGCGACGTACTGGAGGGTCCGGACGCTGCCGTCGGGCCGCCGCTCCCATACCAACCTGAGGTCCCGGTTACGCGACGGGGTGAGTGTGGTCAGCACCATCGAGCCGTGCGCATCCGGCGTTCCGCGCAGCGCAATCGCCCCCCAGGTATCGTCCGCCCACAGTTCGAGCCAGTTTTCCCCGTCAAAACGGTTGACGCCGATGCCCGACATCCGGTACCCAACCCCGGGTCCGCGGTATAAGTCGGTGATCATGGTCAGGTTTTGTTGGACAATACAGCCGTGTGAATGCTTTTCCACCCGGTCATAGCCCACCAACTGGTTGCTTTTGGCCTCGAACACCTGCCAATCCCCGACCCAGAAGTCAAATTGGTGATGTTGTGGCGTGTCACAAGGGCCGGCAGCGCTGTTTTCCGCGGCCGTGGCGGCCGAAACGGGCCGGCCGGATGTGACCAGTACGATTGCGGCAAACGTACCGGAAATGTAACGGACTGCGGCGGACCAGCGGCTGAGCATGCGTTTCTCCCGTCCCGGATGAGTATGGATGGCGCGAACGCTATCCTGTCCGGGGGTGGAGAGTCTGCAAGCAGACATCGGAACGGCGCGCGACCCGGCCAAACTCCTAGGAAATCGCCGTCGACCGCCAAGGTCGAATGGGAACCGCGGCGCCCTCCCGGGGGCGCCGCCCGTTTCGGTTTGGTTCTTAGCGGCGCCCCGGGCCAACGGCCGCGAAAGCCGTTCCTACCGCGACGCCCAACACAATTCCTAACGCAACCGTCAGCCACGGGCGGTTGGCGCCGAAGCCACGGGTCTCCTGCGCCGCTTCCCGGGAGATTGAATCCAACGCGTCGCCCAGCTTCATTTGCTGCTTTGCCGTAGAAATATACCTGCTCAGCTTGACCCGCAGGGCGCCCCAACTCGAGGCGCGCGTCACACCCGCTTTAACACCACTACCGGAATCTGCCGGTCGGTCTTCTTCTGGTAGTCGGTGTAGGGCCCATAAATTTCCACCATCCTGGGCCAGAGCGCAGCGCGTTCCTGTGCGTTGGCCGTGTGCGCCCGTGCGGTGAATTTGTCGGCCTTGACTTGCACCTTCACTGTCGGGTTGGCCTCGAGATTCAAATACCAGGCCGGATGTTCGGGCGCACCGCCCTTGGATGCCACCACGACATAGTCCGGGCCGGACGTACCGAAAATCAACGGCAGGGTGAGCTCGCGGCCGGACTTACGACCGGTTGTAGTGAGCAACAGGGTGGGGATCATGCCCTTGCCACCGCCGAGACTCGCGTCCCAAAGGTAGCCATCCTCGCCGTTGGTGGCGATGTAGCGCTCCAGGTGATTCTTGATCCAAACCGGAAGCTCTTTAGACCCACTTGGTTCAGCCATGATGTCCTCCACTTATGAAAAAAGCGCGTCGGCTGCCCGCAACACCGCGCGGGCCAGCCCCAATCGGTCCTCGACACTGCTCATCAGTGTTGCAGCCCGAACAAACGTAACACCCGGTAGCGCCTCGGGAACCGGGTCAGTCTGATCCACCACGAACGCGTCGATCAGTCCCGCGTAGCGCCGGGCGACCGCGGCCGGGCTCACGTCAAGTCCCAGCTCGGTCATCATTTTGGCCGCGGGCCCTTTGATCGCTTTGCCTCCAATGATAGGCGTAACGGCCATGACCGGTGCCTCCGCTTGCTGCAATGCCAACCGGATACCCGGCACGGCCAGTATGGGCTCGACACTGACAAAGGGATTGGACGGACAAATGACAATCGCCCGCAGATCGCGCCGTTGTAGGGCGGCGAGCGCTTCCGGCTGGGGTCGCGCGGTCTCGGCACCGGAAAACATGAATTCGCGTACCGCCGGCTGACATTGCCGCCGCACGAAGTAATCCTGGAAATCGAGCCACCCTTCCGGGGTCAGCACCCGCGTGCGCACCGGATCGTCGCTCATCGGCAGCACGCGGGCGGTGATGCCCAGTGCCGCGCAAAGATGGGCGGTGACTTCACTCAACGTGGCACCCTGGGCGAGTCGCCAACTGCGCTCGACGTGCACGGCCAGATCGCCGTCGCCGAGTTGAAACCAACTCTCGCCGCCCAGGCCGCGCAACGCCTCCATGAAGCGCCAGGTCTCTTCCCGCCGGCCCCAGCCCCTGACCGGATCAGACAGTCCGGCCAAGGCGTACAGCACCGAATCCAGGTCGGGCGCGATACTCAGGCCGAGGTGTCGGAAGTCGTCGCCCGTGTTGACAATAATCGAGAGACTGTCCGGCTCGGCCGCCAGCGCCAGGGACAAGCCGTGCGCGAGCTTGGCGCCCCCCACGCCGCCGCATAGGGCAACCACGTGACCGCTCAACGGAACAGATCCTGCTGTTGGGGCCGGATGAGCACGGCGGCAGGCTGTGCGGGTTCCCGCGATGCCAGGCCTCTCACCAGCGCTACGGGCCGGGCTTCGCTCGCTTGTCCCATTACTATCGATGCCGCGGAGGCGACCTCATCCGCGTGACCGACGACGGTTACGCGCAGAGGACGACCGAACATGTCCGTGCTGCCACGAAGGTCCAGGGTTGCGGGAACCCCGGCGCAACCGATTGCAACTCCGATCGTTCCGACACGCCATGGACGACCGAAACTGTCGCTGATCACGACACCTGGCGCGCAGCCGGTCAGCGCGCGCAGTCGCTCGCGCAGGCCAGCCGCGCTGGCATCCGGATCCTCGGGAAGTAGCAGCGCAAATTCGCCGCTCGCCGGGTCGGCGACATTGGACTGATCGATCCCCGCGTTGGCCATGATCAATCCCAGCCGGTGCTCGACAATCAGGACATCTTTCGCGGCGCGCACAATCCGGCGCGATTCGCGCAAAACCAGCTCCACCAGGCGCGGATCCTTCTGCACGGTCTGGGCGAGTTCGAGCGCCCGGGCACTGGGACTGACCGTAGTCAGGTCGATCCGCCGCCCCTCGGCCTTGGAGACCACCTTCTGCGCAAATACCAACACATCGTCCGTGTGCAGTTGCAGGGCGCCGCGGCTCAAGGCATCCGCGGTCATGGCCGCGAGATCGTCCCCCGCGGCAACGTGCGGAAAATCTGGCAGAGCCGTGATTCGCAGCTCGACAGCGGAGCTCATGGAATATCGAACTCGTTCAACCAAACGCCGCGCGCAGCCGGGGTAAGACCTGGTCGGCGTACAGGTTCAGAAATCGTACCTGATCGGGTCCTGGCGCGTGAAACACGAGATGCCGAAAACCCATCTCGACGTACGGCCGGATCTTTGCCACCTGCTCATCGGGATCCGTCGACACGATCCAGCGCTTCGCCGCGCGCTCGACGGGCACCTTGTCCGCGAGCCGTTCCATTTCCAGTGGATCGTCGACCGAGCTTTTTTCCTCGGGCGAGAGCGCCAGCGCCCCCCAATGCCGGGTATCGTCCAGGGCGCGCTGCGGATCGCTGTCGAACGACACTTTGACCTCGATCATCATGTCAACATCCTGCGGTGCCCGTCCCGAGGTCTGAACGCCGGCTGTGTAGTTGGGGAGCAACGTACTCTCGTATAGTTCGGTCCCTTTGCCGCTGGTGCAGATAAAACCGTCGGCGAATTGGCCCGCGTACTTCGCCATCACCGGGCCCGCGCCGGCTACATAGATCGGCGGCAGCACGTCGGGTTTGTCGTAGATCGTCGCCTTCTCGGTCCGATAGTACTGGCCACGGAAACTCACTCGCGGCTCGCTCCAGAGTTGTCGGATCAGCGCTACCGCTTCCTTGAGCCGTGCGGTACGTTCCTTGGGCTCGGGCCACGGCATCCCCGTGGCCGGCACTTCGTTGAGCGATTCGCCGGTTCCCACTCCGAGAATCACTCGCTCAGGAAACATGACCCCCAGTGTTGCAAAGGCTTGCGCGACGATGGCGGGGTGGTAGCGGAACGTGGGTGTGAGCACGCTGGTTCCCATAACGATGCGCGAAGTACGCGCGCCGACCGCTCCCAGCCAAGACATCGAGAAAGGCGCGTGGCCATCAGTGTGGCGCCAGCCCTGAAAATGATCGCTGATAAAAACGGAATCAAAGCCTCGCTGCTCGGCGAGAACCGCAAAGTTGAGCAACTCGCCCGGCCCGAATTGTTCCGCGGATGCCTTGTAACCCAGTCGTAGCACGGCGGTTTCCCCTTTTATTCCACTCAGCCAACCGTTGCCAGATCGGACGAAGAGGGCGCTTCCCGGGAGCGCAGGAGCTGTCCGTTTACCTGCTCTTCGTCAGGAGCGCCATACAACGTAGTGCGTTGACGGGCTGTGCGACCGATACTCTGGGCCAATGCCTGCAGCCTCGATGCGTCGAGCTCCTGTCCATGAACGCCGCCCGCGGCTCGCGTGATGGACTCGTTCATCAGCGTCCCGCCCAGATCGTTGGCCCCCGCGCTCAGGCAGATCGCCGCGCCCTGCGCACCCATCTTCACCCAGGACGTCTGGATGTTTTTGATCAGTGGATGCAGGACGAGCCGGGACACAGCGTGCATCAATACGGCCTCACGAAAACTAGGACCCGACCGCGTTCGACCTTTGCGCCACAATGGCGCTTCCATATGCACATATCCCAACGGGACAAATTCGGTGATACCGCCTGTACGGGTCTGCAGGGCGCGCAGGCGCTGCAGATGCCTCGCCCAGTGAACGGGCTGCTCCACATGTCCAAACATGATCGTGGACGTCGTGCGCAGACCCACCTGGTGAGCGGTAGCGATCACTTCCAACCATTCGTCCGTACGCAACTTGTCCGGGCAGATGATGTCCCGAATCTCGTCATCCAGGATCTCGGCGGCCGTTCCCGGTAATGTCGAGAGTCCCGCATCCCGCAACTTCTCCAGGTAGGTCGCGAGCGGCAGTCCAAGGGTGCTGGCGCCATGACTGACTTCCAATGGCGAGAAGGCATGCACGTGCATCCAGGGCACAGCTTCCTTCACCGCACGGACGATACTCAGGTAGGTCTGCCCCGTGAAACTCGGATGAATACCACCTTGCAGGCAGACCTCGGTCGCACCGGCCGCCGCCGCCTCGACGGTGCGGCGCGCGACCTCATCGAGCTCGAGGTTATAAGCCGGTCCGCGCAGATCCGCAGCCCCGCGGCCCTTCGAAAACGCACAGAAACCACAGTGGTAGAGGCAGATGTTGGTGTAGTTGATATTCCGGTTTATCACGTAGGTGACAGTGTCACCGACTGATTCGTGACGCAGCTGATCTGCTGCGGCGATCACCTCGTCGAGGTCGCGGCCTGCCACGCTGAAGAGCCGCACGATGTCTGCCTCGTTCAGTGCGTGTCCTGCGCGCGCTGCGTCGATGATCGCGGCCGTCTTCCCGCTACGGCCGCCGCTGGCGATTGCGGCTGACCAACGTTGCGCAACCGCAGGCAATGCAGCCCCCGAGCCCGCAAACCAACGATCCGGCCGCGCAAACCCACGACTATCGCTCGCCCGACGCACCCGCGGCGTGATCGCAGGATCTGTCCAGATTTCGGGCCGCGCCGCAAAAGCCGGCGTCAGCGCCAATCGCTCCACCAAATCCCTCCCGGCCGCGTCGGTACTGCGCGCGAGATCCTCCAGGTGCGGCCACGGCGCTTCCGGATTGACATGATCCGGCGTCACCGGCGACACCCCACCCCAATCGTTGATTCCAGCCCGCACCAGCCCGGCCAACCCCTCGGGTTGCAAGTTGGGTGGCGCCTGAATCGACATCCCGGGTCCAAACAGCAGCCGCGCCACCGCAATCGTCCACAGCTGCTCCTCGAGAGCGGGCTCCGGAGCGTTGGCCATCCGTGTTCCCGGCTTCGCCCGGAAGTTCTGGATAATCAGCTCCTGTAAATGCCCGTGCGCATCGTGGATTTCACGCAGCGCCAACAGCGACTCAATGCGCTCGCGCCGTGTCTCGCCAATACCGATCAGCAGCCCCGTAGTCATGGGGACGCGCAGCTCGCCCGCCGCCCGCAACGTCGCCAGGCGCCGCTCCGGTCGCTTGTCCGGAGACCCGAAATGAGGCCCCCCTCGCTGGCACAACCGCTCCGCAGCGCTCTCCAACATCAAACCCATCGACACGCTGACGGGCCGAAGCCTCTGCAAATCCCCGGCATCCATGACCCCCGGGTTGAGATGGGGCAGGAGACCCGTTTCCTGTAGTACGAGCTTCGCCATCCGCTCGAGGTATTCCAGCGTGCTCGCGGCATTCGTGGCATCCAGTGCAGTGCGGGCCGCTTTATAGCGCTCCTCGGGTTTGTCCCCGAGTGTGAACAGAGCTTCTTTGCAATCGACGGCGGCGCCCGCGCGCGCTATCGCCAGCACTTCGTCGGGCGAGAGGTAGGCCCCTTTGAGCTGGCGCGGCGCTTTGGCGAACGTGCAGTAGTGGCAGACATCCCGACACAGTTGCGTCAGTGGGATGAACACTTTGCGGGAGTAGGTCACCACGGCGCCGAACCCGGCCAATGTCAACGACTCGGCGACCGGTAGTAACTCCGCAAGCGAAGCATCCGGCAGCACAGCCAACGCCGCGGCCGAATCCGGCGGCCGGCCCGCCTCCACGGCGCGCAGCAGTGCGTTCAAGCCCGAAGTCGCGTCAGCCATTTCTGTCCATCCAACAGGCGGAGGTCGGCGGAGGAGTCCACATCGAATTCGAGGCCCGCCAGGTGTACCTCCTGCGGGCTCGATCCCAATCGCTGCGCCTCCTGTAAGTGCAGGCGCCGGCTGTCCGGGCCGAATTGAAAGCGGAACGGCTGTGTTGACATCAGGCAGAGCGCGTTGGTACCGACACCCGCCGCATCCGTCGCCATCGCGAAGCCGCCGGCGCGAGCGGCACGCACGAGCTCATCGATTTCCGCGGAGGTGATCAGCGGCAGGTCCGCGGGTAACACCACGATCTCGTGGCAGCCGAATTCACGCACCATGGTGTGTGCCTGGACGAGTGCGGTGTTGAGCGATTCGCCCGTATCGGCAAGCACCGGGATTTCGGCGGGTACCGTATCGCGCTCCGGGCTGATCACGATGACCTGGTGCACCGTCTGCGCGTTTCCCGCGGCCGCCAGCACCGCTGTCAGCATGGATCTCACCAGATCGATACGCTCCGGCGGCCTGAGCACGTCAGCGAGCCGGGTTTTGCAGCGAGCACGCTCCTTGATTGCAATCAGAGCGCATGCGCCCCGACGGCGCGTCAGATCACCCAGTACGGTTAAGCTCATCCACGCCTCCAGTTCAGCCCCAGAATACTCATGCGGGTCATGCTCGACCAGCCTCCTGCTCTCTGTCTAGGCGTGTGGCGCCAGCACTTGAAGCAAACGCTCATCGGGCCGCCCGCCCGGGCCGATCGCCTGCACGCAGACGTG
>DATBCZ010000263.1:0-4060 GCA_036270175.1 Steroidobacteraceae bacterium
GGGCACGGAGATTAGCGTCGAGGATCTTCCACCCGAACTCGGCGCGGCTTCCGCGGCAGGGTCGGTGGACGCCGACTGGGCCAAGGCGCTCGCGACTTGGGCGGACCGCCATGCCATGAATGGCAAGAAGCCCCTGCTCGACGAAGCGCAACCCGAGTTCGAGCGCGTACTCATTCGTGCGGCACTCAAGCGCACCCAAGGTCACCGCCAGGAAGCCGCAAAACTGCTGGGCTGGGGCCGCAACACGCTGACACGCAAGCTCAAGGAGCTTGGGATGGACGCCTCTGAATAATTTGGCTGAAAGTCGCCCGGGGCGCGTAGCCTGCGGCGCTTTCAGCTGACGGGCACCGCACTTCGGCTTGGCGGCCGGCAAAAAGCGTGGTTTTTGCCCGGGGCGCGTAGCCGGCGTGCACCAGTACGCCGCACTGAGGGAGTCGCCTGCGGCGCTTTCGGCGGACCGGCCGCTCGGGTAACGTCGCGCTCCCTACGGTTATCGGGAGCGCGCTACTCTATGCCGAGCTTCGAAAAGTTCTGGCAGATCGAGTTTCTGGGCAACGAAGTCCACGAGTGGACGATCGCCGTGGCGACGTTCCTCGTTACGCTGACCGTTCTGCCCATCATCAAGAGGTTCATCAGCGCTCGCCGCCGCCGATGGGCCGAGCGTGAGTCGCAGGCTGCGCACGTAGGCGCCCCGGCTCACCATGCTATAGGTCTGACCGCGCTGCTGGTCGAGCGCACGAGCTGGCTCTTTCTCTGGGCCGTGGCCGTTTACCTGGCGTCGCGCGATCTGACCTTTCCGCCTCGCGTCGAGCGCTTCCTCACGATTGGTATCGTCCTGCTGTTCTGGATGCAGGTGGGCCTTTGGGCCATGTCGTCGGTGCGCTACGCAATCGACCTGCGCCGTAAAAGCTCAGCCGGACTGGACGAGCTCCTGACGAGCTCGATCGACGTGATCCTGTTCGTTGCGGGCCTGGTGATCTGGGCGATGGTGTTGCTACTCGCCCTCGACAACCTCGGCGTGGAGATCAAGCCGTTACTCGCCGGCCTCGGCATCGGCGGTATCGCCGTCGCACTCGCCGTGCAAACGGTGCTCAGCGATCTGTTGGCCTCTCTGTCGATCGCCCTCGACAAGCCCTTCGGAATTGGCGACTTCCTCACCGTAGGTGAGTCTCAAGGGACGGTCGAGCACATCGGTGTGAAGAGCACCCGACTGCGCAGCCTCACCGGCGAGCAGCTCATCATGGGTAACACGGATATCCTGAAATCGCGCGTGCGCAATTACGGACGCATGCGCGAGCGACGTGCCGTGTTTCAGTTCGGAGTGTCCTATGACACGGACCCACAGGTACTCGCCGCCATTCCAGGCGAAGTCCGGCAGATCATCGAGGGCACGGCCGACACGCGTTTCGACCGCTGTCATTTCCTTACCTATGGCGAGACGATGCTGCAATTCGAGACTGTGTTCTATGCGACCAAGCCGGATTTCAACACCTACGCCGACGCGCAACAGAAGATCAACCTGGCTATTTTCGAGCGGCTACGGGCGATGAACGTCAACCTCAACCCGCCGACTCGCAACGTGGTGCAACTCGAGAGTGCGCCCGCGAGCCGCGCTTCCGCCGAGAGTCAAAGCTTACGCACGTAGACGTCGATCTTGCCGCGCGGCCCGATGAGCCCCGAGGCCACCCAACCGGTAATCCAGACAATGAGCGCGGTGCCAAACGCGGACCAGAAGCCGCCGGGGATGTGAAACCCGGGCAGAATGCCGGCGACGAGCGCGACCATGCCGGCGTTGACGACGAGGAGGAAGAACCCGAGCGACAGAATCGTGATCGGCAGGGTGAGGAGGATCGCGATCGGCCGGACTATGGCATTCACGATTCCCAACAGGGCGCCGGCCAGAACCAGGGTGGTGGCATCGGCGATCCAGATGCCGGACACCAACCGCGTCGCGATCCAGAGCCCGACCGCGGAAATCAACGCTCGTAACACGAAGCCAGTCATGTTGTGTTCGCCTCTTGCGCAGGTTCTCCTGCACATCGTCCATCCGGGGCGGGGTAGCCCGTCGCGCGCCTATGTACCGGTCGGCGCACCCGCAGCCATCTGCCTCTCGACGAATACCTTGAGCCGGGTCATCGCAGCCTGCCACCCCATGCGCAGGCGCCGGTATTGTGCCTCCCAATCCGGCGTGCCTGGAATGCCAGATCCGAGAAGCCTCACGATCGTCTCGGGAGGCGTCGAGTCCAGGATGAAGTCATCGACGATCGCGCTATCCGTGGGAGGCAGCCCCGTCACCGGGAGGTAGATGAGCCGTAAGCGCCTTCCCGGCTCGAAGACGTCAATGTGCGCCTCGAGCTCGAGGACTCGATCGACGCTCGCACGGAACAGGCCGCCCGCACGCGCTTTGATGTCGGCGGCGGGCGAACACCAGCGCTTCAGATGTTCGGGCGTTGTCAGGGCCAGCCAGACTTTCTCGGCATCGGCCGCGACGTCGACCCGGTGTGCGTATCCTCGAAGCTTGTCGCTCATAATCGAATGCCATCCCTAGATCGGCGCCGACGTCGCGTCTGCGGCGCGCCCGCTCGCGCTTCCGTCAAACATATTCTCGCGCCAGAAACGTCTATTGTACGGTAGGTCTGTCCCGGGCCTGGTACAGGTCGGGTTCAAACAGGTTCCAATAGTCTTAATCTTGGGCATTCTCGGGGGGCTCTCATGCCGCTGATTCACATCGTTGTCGGGCTCGCGCTCGCCCAGTTCGTCTTTTTCTGCTTCGCCGTAGGCAAAGCGCGCGGCACCTATAAGGTCTCGGCACCGGCAACGACCGGAAATGAAATGTTCGAGCGCTACTTCCGGGTCCAGATGAATACGCTCGAGTTGCTCGTGGTCTTCGTGCCCTCCATTCTGCTGTACGGGCAGTACTTCGGCTCCTATCTCGCGACCGCGCTGGGCGTCGTCTATCTGATCGGGCGGCTCATCTACTTCACGAGTTATGTAAAAGACCCCAAAAGTCGCAGCGCGGGATACGGGCTCTCTGTCCTGCCGGTTGTCGTGCTGCTCGGTGGTGCGATTTTCGGTGCGATCCGCGCGGCGGTACTCACACTTTGAAGCTTCAGGCGGTGGCGGTACGTCCCCGGAACAGGGCCACCACCATCGGCAGCAGCGACAGCAGGATGACGAAAATCGTGACCAGTCCGAAGTTGTGCCTCACCAGCGGGATGTTGCCGAACACGTAGCCACCCCAGATGAACAGCAGCACCCACGAGAAGCCACCCGCAAGGTTGTAGCCCTGAAAACGGGCGTAGGGCATGTGCCCAATGCCGGCGACGAAGGGCATGAACGTGCGGATGATGGGCATGAAGCGCGACAGGAAGATGGCCATTCCACCATACCGAACGAAGAATGCTTCCGTGCGCCGCAGGTATTCGACTTTCAGGAGTCGGTAACGACCGCTGAAGGCCGCGGGACCGATGAATCGGCCGATGGCGTAATTCGCGGAATTACCCAGCACCGCGGCGAGTCCGAGCAGGAGCGAGAGCGCCGGCGCGTTGAGCGTCCCGCTCGTGTCGACCGCCGCGAGCGCTCCCGTGGCGAACAGCAGGGAGTCGCCGGGCAGAAACGGCGTCACCACGAAGCCCGTCTCGGCGAAAATAATGGCAAACAAAATCCCGTACACCCAGAAGTGATACTGGGCGACGAGATCGACCAGGTGCCGGTCGAGATGCAGGATTAAATCAATGAACCAGGACAACACGATCTACGCCCCTCGCCGAATACTTGCGCCGAGCGGCAGCATATCGGGAAGCGGAACGTAGCGGGTCGCTTGCGCGCGGGCCCTCGAAGTCAGGGCACTAGCGCGCGAACCGCAACAGGCGGGTATCTGCTACGGCACCAGCGCCCGAACCGCTAGCGGCGTGGCCTGACTCCGGGCCAGCGAGACCTTCGTCTTCAGAGTATCCAGGGCCAGGTGCACTTCCTTGTCCCGCACCACCAGCGGCTGACTGTTCTTGCCGGTGATCAGTTCCGCGGGAGCTTCTTCGGGTCCTTCTTCCACGAGGTCAGG
>DATBCZ010000264.1:0-5482 GCA_036270175.1 Steroidobacteraceae bacterium
CGACGGAAAGGTCGTCGCGTCGACATCGAGCGGAGTGCCGGCCGACATCTCTTCGGCAAGATCCAACGCGTCCGCCGTACCCGCAGCGTCGCTCACACTCACCGCCAAGGTGGTCGTGACGTCGGCCACCCTTCGCATCCCGCAGCCCCACCTGTGGCGAGGGATGAAAGATCCCTATCTATATAGGACCGTGGTCACCTTGCGCTCCCCCAAGGGCGAGGTCCTCGACCGCGTCACCCAATCGCTAGGCCTGCGGACTCTCGCCTTCGACCCCGATAAGGGCTTCTTTCTCAACGGCGAGCACCTCCTGCTGCACGGCGCGAGCCTGCACCAGGATCGTCCCGTGAAAGGCTGGGCCATTTCACGCGCTGACCAGGAGCAGGACTTCGACATCCTCGCGGACCTAGGCGGCAACGCCGTACGCCTGGCACACTACCAACATGACCAACGCTCCTACGAGCTTGCGGATGAGCGCGGTATTATCGCCTGGGCGGAAATCCCCCTCGTCAACCACGTGTCGTTCGACGGCTCACCCGCCAGCGAGGCGTTTGCGGCCAACTCCACTCAGCAACTTCTCGAACTGATCCGGCAGAATTACAACCACCCCTCGATCGCCGTGTGGTCGATCGCAAACGAAATCGATCTGCGGGCGACGCAGTCGAGTGGCCCGAGCAAGCCCCTTTCCCTGTTGAAGTCCCTCAACCGTCTTGCCAGGAGCGAGGATCCGGGCCGCTTCACCACCCTGGCTGATTGCTGCGAAGTGGGGCTGCCGCCTCACGCGGGCAGCGGCACTGCCGACATTGTGCCCCGTGACTCCATCGTCGGTGTTACGGATGTCGTGGGCTACAACCGCTACTTCGGCTGGTATACCGGCAAGTTCAGCGACTTCGGTGTGATGCTCGACGCCGCGCATGCGCGCCACGCGCGGTTGCCACTGGCCATCTCTGAATATGGCGCGGGGGCCGCGCTCACCCAACACAGTGACGATCCCGCCGGCGGTCCCATCAATCCGCATGGCAGGCCCCACCCTGAAGAGATGCAAAACCTCTATCACGAGGCGTCATGGAGTGCTCTGCGTGCCCGTCCCTATCTCTGGGGCGTGTTCATCTGGAACCTGTTCGATTTTTCCAGCGACTCGCGCAACGAAGGCGATCTCACGGACATCAACGAGAAAGGCCTCGTGAGCTATGACCGTACTATCGCCAAGGATGCATTTTACTTTTATCGCGCGAACTGGAGCGCGCGGCCGACGCTCCACCTCGTCGGGCGGCGCTACACGGATCGCGCGTATGCCGTGCTCGACGTCAAGGCATACAGCAATGCCACGCAAGCGCATCTGTGGCTCAACGGCAAGGAGCAGGGTGTGACCTCTTGCCCCGGGGGAGTTTGCCTGTGGCGCGCCATTCATCTCGCACAGGGAGCGAACGAGTTGCGAGCCACCGCTGACATCGGTGGAGTGGAAACGAGCGACACCCTGCAATGGACGTTCGCAGGTTCACCGGGAGTCGTACGCATCAAGGCCGGCGATATTTCCGGCTATGTGGCGCGAGACAATGAGCGCTATGGCTCCGATATGTATTTCGTCGGCGGCGAGGGTAAGGGCATTGATCCGCCCGACACTCCCGTTGGAAAGCGCTCGGTGGTGACCGGGCCCGTAGACCCGCATCTCTGCGACAGCTATCGCGAGGGCGAATTCGCGTATCACATCCCGGTTCCAGACGGGCGGCGGTACCGAATTACAGCCCGATTCGTGGAGCCGACAGCGACAACAACAGGAGAGCGCATCTTCGACGTGGACGTCAACGGGAAACGGACGTTGAACGAGTTCGACGTTTTCGCCGCGGCTGGCGGGAAGTTGAAGAGTGTCGAGCGCACTTTCGACGGCACTGCGAGGGACGGCTACCTGGTCATTACATTCCGGCCATCGCAGGGACGAGCCCTCGTGTCGTCGCTATCGATAGCGCCCTTTGAACAACACTAAGATTCACGTGCCTTCGCCGCGCATGCGAGCGGTCAGGGTCCTGCCTGACCGCCCGATTCCGGCCGCCAGCGCGGACCCTTCGCGGTTATGAGTGCGGATATTTCGTGAAGAGTACGGCGACGGCCTTGTCGATCTTCTGCTCGGCTTCAGCACCGACGGCGCCATAGAGGCTCTGGTTAACGGAGGCATGCCAGATCGGCTGCTTGCTCTTCGCGTCGTACAGGTCTACCGCAACGATGCCCTCACGGTAGACATAGGGCTCATCCCAGCCCGCGTAGCCGCCATAGAACCCACCGCCCCGCCAGCCCCAGCCGCGGCCGTACCCGAAGCCCCAGCCCCAACCGACTGGATAGGCTCCCTCGATCTGGGTCCGGGCGCCGATTCCATAGCCGACCAGGCAGTCGGGGGCAGCGCCGCCAGCCGCCGGCTGTACACCCACGGTCGCCAGTTGCCCCTGGATGGCGCCGCGCAGGCGAGCTTCGTTTACCGGATTGGCGATGCCATTTCGCATGGGGCTGTCGCCTCTGAAGGTTCCCGCCCATCCGAAGGTACGGCACTGGACCGAGCCGACCACGGCTCTATTCACGTCCGAGGTCACACGCAGCGACGTGCACCCCGCCAGACCACCAAACACCGTAACGGCAAGAATGCCGCCACAAACCAGTTTCTTCATCATAAGCAAACCCTCGAGCGAGCTCCGCGCAGTGGCGGAAAGATGGCCCTAACCATTCTGACCGAACGCAGGGCAAAGCGTTTAGTTGACCCTTTTGGCGGCTCCGTTCGTGCCCGAGGCCGTTCCCGCGCCGGAAGCCCCCGGGGGTGCGCCGGGGGGCTCTGCGGTAGACTTGCGCCATGAAAATCTACTCCTGGAACGTCAATGGAATCCGTGCCACGCTGAAAAAAGGAACGTTTCAGGCGTTCATGGAGCAGCACAAGCCCGACATCCTGTGCCTGCAGGAAACCAAGGCCGAGCGGGGTCAGATCGAGATCGAGCTGCCCGGGTACCACGAATATTGGAATTCAGCGCTCAAGAAGGGCTACTCCGGGACTGCGATTTTCGCCAGGCAGGAGCCGCTCAAGGTGATCAATGGCTTTCCCGAGACTTTCGCCAAACGCTTCAAGTTCGCCGACGAGTTGGAGCGGGACAGCGCGGACGAAGGCCGCGTCATCAGCGCGGAATTCGAGAACTTCTACATGGTCACGGTCTATACCCCGAACGCGAAGGACGACCTCAGTCGCCTGCCGCTGCGTTTCGAGCATTGGGATCCGGCGTTCCTGGCCTATTGCAAGCAACTCGAGAAAAAGAAGCCCGTCATTTTCTGTGGCGATCTGAACGTTGCGCACACCGAGCTCGACCTCGCGAATCCCAAGCCGAATCGCGGCAAGAAGGGGTTCACCGACGAGGAGCGCAAAGGCTTCCAGAACATGGTGGATGCCGGCTTCATCGACACTTTCCGCATGTTCACCCAGGGTAACGGGCACTACTCGTGGTGGAGTCATTTCGCCAACTCGCGGGCGCGCAACGTGGGATGGAGAATCGATTACGTGCTCGTCTCGTCCAAACTGCGCAGCGCCGTCAAGTCGGCGAAAATCCATGCCGATGTCATGGGCAGCGATCACTGCCCGGTCAGTATCACGCTCGACGGAGGTAACTGATGGTTATCCGTCCCCTGCACCCGGTGTTTGGAGGAGAGGTGAGCGGTGTCGATCTGCGGGAGCCGTTGCCCCCGGCGACGATCGCCGCGATTCACACCGGCATGGATCGCTTTGGCATCCTGGTTTTTCATGACCAGCTGATGAGCCCGGAGCAACAGCGCACCATGACCGAACAGCTCGGCACGCTCGAGCTCGGGTTCGCGCGCGTGGTTCACAACCGTGGGAAGGAGCCACCAGCGGCGCCGCCCCGAACGGGTTACGCGGAAGTCGCTGACATGTCGAATGTGGGCGCCGACGGCAAGCCGGTCGAGCGCTCCGATCGCAAGATCGTCGGCAACATGGCCAACCAGCTGTGGCACAGCGACAGCTCCTTTCAGAAGCCGGCCGCCAAATACTCGCTGTTGCTCGCGGTACGTCTGCCATCGTGGGGCGGCGAGACCGAATTCTGTGATCTGCGCGCCGCCTACGATGCGTTGGAGCCGCGCATGCAGGCCGAGTTGGCAGGGCTGGAAGCGGAGCACTACGCGTTGCACTCACGCATCATGCTCGGTGACGATGACTATTCCGATGCGGCGAAGGCGGTGTTTCCCCCCGTGCTGTGGCCGATCGTACGCACGCATCCCGGGTCGGGTCGCAAACTGTTGTACATCGGTGTCCATACACGTCGCGTGGTCGGCATGACGGTTGCCGAGGGGCGTGTGTTATTGATGGATCTGCTCGAGCACGCAACTCAACCCCGGTTCGTCTATCGTCATGTCTGGAAGCCAGGGGATCTCGTGATCTGGGACAACCGGGCGACCCTGCACCGCGGCCGCAGATGGGACATGGACGAGCCACGGGAGTTGCGCCGGACCACGACATCCGACATCGATACAGCGGCTGCCGCGAAGCAGCACGACGAGTTGCTGACGACGGTGGGCGAATGAGTACCGAGGCGATTGAGCGTCTCGAGACGAAGATCGCTTATCTCGAGCGAGCCAACCTCGAGTTGAGCGACGTGGTTTATCGCCAGCAGCGCGAGATCCAGGGATTGCGAGCGAGGTTCGACTCGCTGGTGGAGCGGGTGAGCTCGCTGAGCGGCTCGTCCGATGAAGGGCGGACGCCCGAGGACGAGCGTCCGCCGCACTACTAGAAGCGCGCTACTCCGACGCCAGTCTGAGTTTGTGGACGTCTTCCGCCGTGATGGTGGAACCCTTCACTCCGAATCGCGCGGTGACGTAGTTGGAAACCGCCGCGATATCGCCGTCCGAATAGGCTTCTCCGAAGGCCGGCATCGCGACAATGTCGCTCGAGGGCGGCAGCGTGCTCGCGCCGTGCAATACCGCCAGCGCAACATTCGTCGCGGTCGGATCGTTAACCGCGCGAGTGCCGGTCAACGTGGCGTGAGTGACGAGCGAGTCACCCGTCCAGCCGTGACAACCGGCGCAGGCACCGGCGAAGAACTCGCGGCCCTTCGCATTCTGGTCCATCGCCACGCCCTTGGAGGGATCGGGGGACGCGGGGTCGGCCTTCGGCGCCGGCAGATCGGGGGTGTCCACGGCTGGCACGCTGCGGATGTATTCAGCAATCGCGCTGATGTCCGATGGAGTCATTTTCGCGAAGCTCAGGTGCACGGCCTCGGCCATCGGACCGAACGCCGAGCCGCGGTCCATCGAATGGCCCGTCGTCAGGTAGTGCACCAGGTCCTCCTCAGTCCAGGTGCCGATGCCCGATTCCTTATCGCTCGATAGGTTGTAGGCGCGCCAGCCTTCCGAGGCGCCGCCGCTGAATTTGTGGCGGTTGTCGAGCGACTGAAACGGAGTGCGCGGCGTGTGGCAATCACCGCAATGGCCGAGAGCTTCCGCG
>DATBCZ010000265.1:0-10758 GCA_036270175.1 Steroidobacteraceae bacterium
GAGACGGTCCAGCTCATTCTCACATTCGGCTCGAACCGCCTCGGCGGCGTCCTGCACACTGCGCGTCGCGCCGAACCGGTTCAGTGCCACCATCAATGCGCGGGGTAACAGCATTTCCTGCTCGTCTCGCTGCAAGCCTTCGATCGGACGTCCATAGGCCCGGGCGTCGTCGGGAAGTACGACGCGGCCTTCGCCGAGCTCAATGTAGTCCTTGTCCAGCAGGCGCCGGTTACGGGCGACTTCGCCGGCCTGGTAGCCGATCAGGCACAGAGCCCACGTCGCGAGAATGAGGGCGACCTCTTGCTCGTAGTCCTTGAGGATCACGAACACCGAGCGCAGGTTGCGGACGGGTGTAGTGGCGGGCGCGTTTTCGGGCGTCGCCGAGGGCGCGGCCCCGGGCGCCGTTTCGGGCGTAGAGGCCGGTGCACCCGTCTCAGGTTGCCCTGCGGGCGCCTGCTCCTGCGGCGCTGCGACGGGCTCGGCCAGAATAGCAGCCGCGCGGGGCCGGATGACCGTGGCGTAGATCGTCTGGATCAGAATCGCGCTGATGAGTAGGGCTGCCACACTGAACACGGCCTCGCGGCCGAACAACGATCGCATGAATACGGGAGCTCCTGATTCCGGCACAGCTTTGGTCGGCGGCGTGCTCAAAAGTTTCCTCCGCCGCAGACACAGCTCGCGGGTGCCCTGGCGCGGTTGTGGCCGGCCGTGTCCGGGGGCGTAGGCTACCGTCCGCGGCGCTAGCGCGCCATCCGCTTTCGGAACGTGGCCGGCGACTGCCCAGCGTGCTTGCTGAAGAAACGTGAGAAATAGGCGGGGTCCGTGAAGCCCAGATAATAGGCGGTCTCGGCCACAGTCATGTTCGTGTAGGTCAGGTTCCGCTTCGCCTCGAGCAGCAGGCGATCCTCGAGCACCCGCGTCGGGGGTTTCCCCGTGACCTCGAGACAGGCGGCGCGCAGCCGGGCCGGAGTGACGCTCAAGGCTTTCGCGTACTGCGCGATCGACAGCCCCATGCGCAGATGTGACTCGACCTTTTCACGAAAGCGCGCGACGAGCGCGGCCCTGGCATTCGTGGCTTCCGAGGTCACACCACCAGGCTCGTGCAACGCGCGCAGGGCACTTACCAACACTGTCGTGAGCCGCGCGGCCGCGGCGGCTGCGCTGGCGGGTGCCGTCCAAACCAACTCGCGACGCAGCTTTGGCACGGTTTCGGCGAGTTCCTGGGTGTGCGCCGGATCGGTCGCGAGTGAGGCGCACGCGGGTGCCAGAAACAAACGTTTGAATGCGGCTTCCTCGCGGGCGAGATCGCGCAACAGGCTGTCGGCCAGCGTCACGACATAGCCCTCGGTCTCCGGCGCAAACGCGAATCCATGCACCACGCCGGCAGGCGCGATGAGCAGCGCGGGAGCCCGGAAAACAAACTTCAGGGTCTCCGCCTGCATTTCACCGCCGCCCGTGAATATGACCAATAGCTGGTGCAGGTCGCGATGCGCGTGCGGCCGGATCCGCCACTCGTAGAGGCGGCTGCGATCGGCAATCGTCTCGACGTGCAGAAAGCGCTCATCCGCATCCCGGGGAGGCTCGCCGTAGAGGAAGAATCGAGGGATCGCGCCCCGCGGCTCCGACATCGGGTGAATTCCGCAATAAATCCAAGAAGAAGGCGTTTAAGTCCATGGGAGGACCGTGACGCCGGAACTAGAGTCTAGCGCTACTGAATCCGCCGCGGAGGCGTTGGAGCGTCGCATGCGTACCCAGGTTGCCATCATCGGTGCCGGCCCGGCCGGGTTGCTGTTGGCGCAACTGCTGCATCAGCGGGGCATCGAGTCGGTCGTTCTGGAGGCGCGCCCGCGCGAATACCTCGAAGGCCGGGTGCGCGCCGGGGTGCTCGAGCACCAAAGCGTCGCTATCCTGAAGGCGGCCGGCGTGGGCGATCGGATGATGCGTGACGGTCTGCCGCACGAGGGGATCTTCCTGCATTTCAACGGCCGCAATCACCGTATCGACTTCGCCGACCTGACCGGCAAAGCGGTCATGATTTACGGTCAACAGGAGGTCGTGCGAGATCTCATCGCGGCGCGTATGGCCGCTCGGCAGCCGCTGTACTTCGAAGTCGATGACGTGTCGGTGAGCGACTTCGAATGGTCGGCACACCGCACCGACCGGCCGCGAGTGCGCTACCGGATGGGAGGTCAGGAGCAGACACTCGACTGTGACTTCATCGCCGGGTGCGACGGTTTCCACGGTGTTTGCCGGCAGAGCATTCCCGAGCGCGAGCTTACGGTTTACGAACGCGTTTATCCGTTCGCGTGGCTCGGGCTCCTGGCCGAGGCGCCGCCGGCCTCGCACGAGCTCATTTATGCCAACGACAGTCGTGGGTTTGCTCTGCTCAGCATGCGATCCCCCACGGTCAGCCGGCTCTACCTCCAATGTCTGCCCGAGGAGGATCTCAACCAGTGGCCGGACGAGCGTGTCTGGAGTGAGTTGCAGGCCCGCCTGGGGTCGCAACTCGCCACCGGCCCGGTGCTGCAGAAGTCGGTGACCCCCATGCGCAGTTTCGTGGCCGAGCCCATGAACAGCGGGCGGCTGTTTCTGGCGGGCGACGCGGCGCACATCGTTCCCCCGACTGGCGCCAAGGGCATGAACCTGGCCATCGCCGATGTGCAGATCCTGGGGCAGGCGCTGGAAAGCTACTACCGGTCGGGTAACACCGAGGCACTCCAGGCGTACTCCGCGACCTGCCTGCGGCGGGTCTGGAAAGTGCAGCGTTTTTCGTGGTGGATGACGGCCCTGCTGCATCGCTTTGACACCGACAACGCCTTCGACCAACGCCGCCAGCTCGCCGAGCTCGAATACATCGTCTCCTCCCGCGCGGCCGCCCAGACCCTCGCCGAGAACTACGTCGGGCTACCCCTGTCTTAAGGAGCTGTTCAGCGGAAAATGCTAGGATTCCGGGCTTGCTGAACCTGCCTCGCGCCGGGGGCTGGACCCTTGGCCGGGCATAGTTCAAGCTGCGCGCCCTCAAGAAGGGCTGAAGGACGGAAATGGCATTGAAAATCATGATCCTCGGAGCGAACGGCTTCATTGGCAGCGCGCTCACCAACGCGATTCTGCGCACCACGCAGTGGGAGGTCTATGGAATCGACCTCGCCGACAACAAGCTCGGGGATCTGCCGCAAAATACCGGCCGTTTTCATTTCGTCGAAGGCGACATCACGATCAACAAGGAGTGGGTCGAGTACCACGTGAAGAAGTGCGACGCAGTGGTGCCGCTCGTCGCGATCGCCAACCCGGCGCAGTACGTGACGCATCCGCTGCGCGTGTTCGAGCTCGATTTCGAGGCGAACCTGGAGATCGTGCGCCATTGTGTGAAGTACAACAAACGGCTGATCTTCCCCTCGACCTCCGAGATCTACGGCATGTCACCGGACGCCGTGCTCGATGAGGAGAGCAGTCCGCTCGTCTACGGCCCGATCAACAAACAGCGCTGGATCTACGCGGCCTCGAAGCAGATGCTCGATCGCGTCATCTATGCCTACGGTGTGCGCGACAACCTCGACTACACGTTGTTCCGCCCGTTCAACTTCATCGGTCCCAACCTCGACGACGTCGAGGAGCCGAAAGAGGGCAGTTCGCGCGTCTTCACGCAGTTCCTCTCGAACGTGCTCTACAAGCGCCCGATCAAGCTGGTCGACGGCGGTAGTCAGAAGCGCTCGTTCACTTTCATTGACGATGCGATCGAGGCGTTGCTGACGATTCTCGAGAACAAGGACAATCGCGCGACGCGCCGCATTTTCAACATCGGCAATCCTGGCAACTGCATCTCTATCCGCGATCTCGCCGAGCGTACGATCCGCATCGCGCAGGAGTTCCCGGTGCTGCGTGAGAACGCCAAGGCCACGCAGATCGTCGATGTGACCGCGGGCGACTACTACGGCAAGTACTACCAGGACATCCAGGTGCGCGTTCCGGCCATCGAGGCGGCGAAACGCGATCTGGGCTGGGCGCCCAAGACCGATATGGATACGGCCATCCGCCGCACGATCGACTACTACGTGAAGCAGGAAAACTTCGGAGCCCGCGCTGCCGCCCTGTCCCTATCGAGAACCTAGAACTCCGGCGCGGTCATGGCCATAGAAGCGGGGCGGGTACGCGCTCGCGGGCTCGGATGGGTCGCATGGCTGGTCCTCGCCGTCGCCTGGTTCGCGACCCTGCAGTTGCGCCCGATGTTCGATCCGGACGAAGGTCGGTATGCCGAGATTCCGCGCGAAATGGCGGCGACGGGCGACTGGCTCACGCCCCGGCTCGATGGGCTGAAGTACTTCGAGAAGCCGCCACTGCAGTACTGGGCGACGGCCGCCGCCTACTCGGTCTTCGGGGTAAGTGAGTGGACGTCCCGGCTGTGGACGGTGGCTTTGGCCTTTGCCTGCCTGCCCATGGTTTTTGGCTGGACGCGGCGGCTCTACGGCCGCAACGCCGCGTTGGCCGCGATAGCGGCCCTCGCCGTGAGTCCGTACTTTGGCATCGTGGGGCATCTCAACCTGCTCGATCCCGGGTTCAGTTTCTGGCTGACGGGCGCGGTCTTCGCCTTTACGCTCGCCCAGAGTTCCGAGGTGGGGAGCGGGGACGAGCGTCGTTGGATGCTCGTGGCATGGGTTGCCGCGGCGCTCGCGGTTCTGAGTAAGGGCATCGTGGTCGGCGTCCTCACGGGAGGGAGTCTCGTCGTGTACTCGTTGATAGAACGCGATGTGCGTCCCTGGAAGCGGTTACACGCCGTCGTTGGCGTGCCCCTGTTCTTGTTAGTGGGGGCACCGTGGTTCATAGCCGTGTCGATGCGGAATCCGGACTTTCCCGAGTTCTTTTTCATTCATGAGCATTTCGCGCGTTTCCTGACTACCGTGCATCAGAGAGTCGAGCCCTGGTGGTTTTTTCTGCCGCCGCTGCTGCTCGGGGTTATACCCTGGGGGCTGTCGCTCGCCGGCGCAGCGGTGCGCGGCTGGCGCGATCCCGGTCCAACCCAACAGTTCAAGCCGTTACGTTTCCTGTTGATTTTCTCGGGGTTCACGCTCGCCTTCTTCTCCGCGTCCGGATCGAAGCTCGCGCCTTACATCCAGCCGATGTTTCCGCCGCTGGCCGCCGTGGTGGGTGTCTATGTAGCGGATCGAGGGAGCTTCCTGCGCACGACGGCTGTTATCACGGCGGTGCTCGTCAGCGTCGTCGCCGTGGGTCTGTTGATCTATTCGGCGCTCCACAACAGCTTCGTTCCCCAGGAAGCCACGCTCTGGGCGGCGATCGCCGTGGTCGCAATGATCGTCGCCGTGGTCGCGAGTCGCGGGCAACAAGCGGGTGCCGCCACTCCGGTGGTCGCCACTGCCGCCGCCGCCGCGTTGGCCTGGCAGGCTTTCATGATGGCGCTCGGGGCTGTTCCCCCGGAGCATTCGGCGCGTGACCTGGTCGCAGCCGTGAAACCCCACGTTCATCCCGAGACCGCCTTGTACAGTGTCGGGCAGTATCGCGAAACGATCTCACCCTACCTGGAGAGAACCCTGACCGTCGTGGAATTCGAGGGCGAGCTGGAATTCGGCTTGCATGCTCAACCTGGAAAGCAGATGGCGACACCCGCTGACTTCGTCACCCGCTGGGGCTCGAGCACTGATGCCATCGCCTTCTTCGGTCCCAAGGCCTGGGATGCATACCGGCAGCGCGGCCTGCCCGGGCGGGTCATCGCGGCGGATAATCACACGGTTGCGGTGAGCCGCTCATGAAACTTGCGGACTTCAGTGTGCTGTTGTGTGGGGTGCTGTTGAATGCCTTCGCCCAACTGTGGCTGAAGGCGGCGACTCGCATCAGTGGTCCGTTGGTCACGACCGACGGCCACATGATGAGCCGGGCCTTGCAGCTGCTGACCATACCCTCATTGTGGTATGCGCTCACCGCGTATGGAGTGAGTGTCATTGTCTGGATCGTGGGGTTGTCGCGCGTACCGGTGAGCCAGGCGTATCCGCTGCTCTCGTTGGGGTACGTGTTGAATATTGGTTTGGCCTGGTGGCTGTTCGGCGAGGCGCCGAACGCACAACGGGTCATTGGCGTCGGCGTGATCATTGCCGGTGTCGTTCTCGTTGCGCGCTCGTGAGGTGAGTGATGACCAAGATGCTGCCCTTTACGCGTCCGACACTCGACGAAGAAACCATTCAGTCGGTCGTCGAGGTGTTGCGGTCCGGATGGCTGGCGTCGGGCCCGAAGGTAGCCGCGCTCGAAGCCGAGTTGTCGCGCTATCTCGGGGGTCGCCCGATACGCACGCAGACATCGGCCACCGCCGGAATGGAGATGGCGCTGCGGGCGTGCGGCATTGGCCCTGGTGACGAGGTCATCACACCCGCACTGAGCTTCGTCGCGACGGCTAACGTCATTTGTCGGGTTGGTGCGCAACCGATATTTGTGGACGTGGGACTCGATTCACGCAACATCGACCTCGACCAAGTCGAAGCCGCCATCACTCCGCGTACGCGAGCGATCATGCCGGTGCATTTCGGCGGACTCCCGGTGGACATGGATCGCCTCTATGCGATTGCCAACCGCCACAAGTTGCGCGTCATCGAAGACGCCGCGCACGCCATCGGGTCTGCCTGGCACGGACGCCTCATCGGCAGCTTTGGCGACCTGGTCTGCTTCAGCTTCCACCCCAACAAGAACATGACCACCATCGAGGGGGGCGCGATTTCCGGCGGCTCCCCCGAGGAGCTCAAGGCGATCGAGTTGGAGCGCTGGCATGGCCAGGTGAAGTCGGGTATTGACGGCTTTGATACCCTGATCGCGGGCGGCAAGTCGAATCTGTCCGACGTGGCGGCGGCGGTGGGCCTCGGGCAGTTGCGCCGCCTCGAAGAATTCAACGCGCGGCGGCGCGAACTGGTGGCACGCTATTACGAGCTTTGGCAGGACAATCCGCCGGTGCGTCTGCCGGAGCGCGGCGATGAAGGGCATAGCTGGCACGTACTCACGGTACTGGTACCGTTCGAGACGGTCCGCATGTCCCGTCCGCAGTTCATGGAAGCCATGAAAGAGCACGGCATTGCGGTTGGTGTGCATTACCCGGCGATTCATCTTTTCACCGTCTACAAGGCGATGGGATATCGGGAGGGGCAATTCCCGAACGCGGAGCGAATCGGCCGGCAGACGGTAACGCTGCCGCTCTTTCCGACCATGGAGCTTGCGGACGTCGATAGGGTAGTAACAGCGGTGACACAGGTTCTGAAGGGGAGGGCGTAGATGAGTGCGACTTTGTCGGTCGTCATTCCCGTCTACAACGAGGAGGCGGGTCTGGCGCAGCTGTACGCACGGCTTTATCCGGAGCTCGATAAGCTCGGGCGGCAATATGAAGTCATTTTCGTGGACGATGGCAGCAGCGATCGTTCAGTTGCATTGCTGCGCGAACAGTTTCAACGCCGGTCCGATACAACCCGGGTCATCGTGCTCGCGCGCAACGCCGGGCAGCACATGGCGATCCTCGCCGGTTTTGCCCAGTCACGCGGCGACTATGTCATCACGCTCGATGCGGACCTCCAGAACCCGCCCGAGGAGATCGCTAAGATCGTCTTCGCGATGGACGAGGGCGCGGACTACGTCGGCACCGTTCGCGCCCGTCGGCACGACGTGTATTGGCGCAAGGCGGCCTCCCGCCTGATGAATCGGATCCGCGAGCGGACCACCTCGATCAGTATCACTGACCAGGGTTGTATGTTGCGTGGCTATCACCGCAACATTGTCGAGGCGATCAACCGCTGCCTGGAAGTGAGCACCTATGTGCCGGCGCTCGGCTATACGTTTGCGCGCCACCCGGTGGAAATCGAGGTCGCCCACGCGCAGCGCCAGGCGGGACAGTCAAAGTATTCGCTCTACCGCCTCATCCGGCTCAACTTCGACCTCATGACCGGGTTCTCGGTGGCGCCACTGCAGTTCTTCACCATGGCCGGCACCGCGCTCGCGCTCCTGTCGCTCGCCGGAGTAGTCGGGCTCGCGATTCGCCGCCTCGTAGTCGGTCCGGAAGCGGAGGGCGTGTTTACCCTGTTCGGTATCGCGTTCTTCCTGATCGGGGTGTTGTTGATTGGTCTCGGCGTTGTTGGAGAGTATGTGGGCCGCATCTATGAGCAGGTGCGCCAGCGGCCTCGTTACATGGTGGCGGCGATTCTGGAAGAAGGAGCGGAGGGAGACGACTCGACGCAGAGAATGCGTCAGCCACAGACGGATCCGCAGCTGCGCAGCCCGCACTCGGTCGGGGAAGTGTAATGGGCACTACGAGAGCGGTCGTGTTCGCGTATCACGACGTTGGCGTCAGGTGCCTGCAAGTCTTGCTGTCGGCGGGCGTCGAGGTGCCGTTGGTCGTCACGACAAAGGATGATCCGAAGGAGACCCAATGGTTCGGGAGCACTGCGGTCGTGGCTGCGGACTATGGGCTGACGGTCGTTACGCCGGACGATGTGAATACTCCTGAGCTCGAGCAAACCGTCACGGAGCTGCGGCCCGACTTCGTGTTCTCCTTCTACTTTCGCTCCATGATTGGAGCCAACCTGCTGAAAGCCGCGCGGTTGGGCGCACTGAACATTCACGGCTCGATGCTGCCTCGGTACCGCGGCCGGGCGCCGGTCAACTGGGCGATCCTGCATGGTGAGCGCGAGACCGGGGCGACTCTGCACTACATGAATGCCCGCGCGGATGCCGGCGATATCGTCGATCAGCTGGCGGTGCCCATCCTGGAGAATGACGAGGCGCGCGATATTTTCGGGAAGGTCACCGTCTCCGCGGAGATCATCCTGGCGCGTTCGCTCCCGGGTTTGATCGCCGGCACGGCTCCCCGGTTGCCGCAGCAGCTCCAGGCGGGACAGTACTTCGGCCGGCGACGTCCGGAAGACGGCCGGATCGACTGGGCGGCCGGCGCGCGCGACATCCATAACCTCGTGCGGGCCGTTGCGCCGCCTTTCCCGGGAGCCTTCGGGCAGATCGACGGCCAACGGTGGATGATCCATAAGACCCGGGTGGAGCCGCGCACCATAGAGCCATCCGCCCGGGCGCGGCTGTTCGGTGCCGACGGGCACTGTTATGTGGCCTGTCGCGACGGCGGTGTGCTGCGCATCCTGGCGGCGGCGAACGACTCCGGTCCGGTGGATCTGGCCGAGGCGGCACGTGAGCTGCAGCAGCACCCGGTCACCCTGAGCTGATATTGGCGACCATCGCACTCAAGATTGACGTCGACACCTATCGGGGCACACGCGAAGGTGTTCCACGATTGGCACAGGTGCTGACTCGAGTCGGCGCACGGGCGACCTTCCTCTTCAGTGTCGGCCCCGATCACACCGGCCGTGCGATCAAACGCGTGTTCCGGCCCGGATTCATGGGCAAGGTGAAACGAACCTCGGTCGTGGAGCACTACGGCCTGAAGACCCTGATGTACGGTGTGCTGCTCCCAGGGCCGCACATCGGCAGACGCTGCCGCTCGTTTATGCACGAGATCGCGCGCAGCGGCTTCGAAGTGGGCGTGCACACCTATGACCACATCAAGTGGCAGGACGGTGTAGCGAACGCAAGCGAACCGTGGACGCGTCGCGAGCTCACGCTCGCGCTCGATGAGTTTGTGAAAGTGTTCGGGCAGCGTCCCGTCGTTCACGGCGCTGCAGGTTGGCAGGTCAATGCTTTCGTCCCCGCTCTGGAGCAGGAGCTGGGGTTTCGTTATGCTTCTGACACGCGAGGGGTGTGTCCATTCGTGCCGGTCGTGGCGGGCGTGGAGGTGGCGGTGCCTCAACTGCCGACGACATTGCCGACTCTGGACGAGTTGATTGGTCGGCCGGACCTGGAAGGCGTGGATCCGGTGGATCATCTGCTCGCCCTGACGGCGGCGGACGCCGAGCGCGATCACGTGTTCACACTGCACGCGGAATTGGAAGGCGGCGCCTATCTTGAATCGTTCGAGCGCCTGCTGCGTATCTGGCATTCTCGTGGGGTTCGCCTCACCGATCTCGCGACGTATGCCGGAACGCTGGATGTCAAAAAGTTGCCACGGTGCAAGATCGTGGCGGGCACTGTGCCGGGACGTTCTGGAGTCCTTGCTTCCCAGGTGCAGTAGTCCCGGATCGCGTCCTCCGCGTCGCCTCCCGGTTGCCCTTCGGCAGTTTGTTGCCCTAGCTACCCTGGTCAGTACGTCCGGGTGCATTCACTACCAGCCCCGACCCTTGCCGCCCGAGCAGGTCGCTGCAACTTTCTCCGAGCGCAAGCTGGATGACCCGAAGTTGCGGGCGGTCCTGGATGCGAAGCTGCCAACCCGGGTTGGGGAGTGGCCACGGCGGAGCTGGGACCGGGCTGACCTGCTCGTGGCCATGTTGTACTACAACGATGCCGTCGCAGAAGGGCGCGCCAACTTCGCTGTGGTGATCGCAGGGCGCCGCACGGCGCGGGAGCGACCCAACCCAACGATCGCTCTCCTGACGGAGTACGCCAACGAGGGCAATCAGCTCACCCAATACGCCCGCCAGAATGGCGGTGCGCCGTTGTGGCTGTGGGGACTGACTCCCGATCTGCCGCTCGACCTCGGCACCCGGCGCTCGGCGCGTATCGCGGTTGCCGACGCAACTTCACAACAAGCGCGTTATGAATTCATGGAGACCGTCTGGAGGGAGCGCGGAGCCTTGCGGCGCGCCGTGCTCGACGTGCTGATGACTGAGCGCGAGGTCTCTCTCCTTGAAAAGGTTCGGGTCGATCGCCAGTCGCAACTCG
>DATBCZ010000266.1:0-2612 GCA_036270175.1 Steroidobacteraceae bacterium
GAGGATGGACAGGCGATCGATGTCATCTCGAATGAGTTGCGCAAATCGATGCATCACGCGCTTGCGGGTCGCCGGATCAGTGCGCCGCCAGCTTCCCTCGTCGAATGCCGCCCGTGCCGAGGTCACTGCGACGTCTACATCCGCCGGGCCGCAGCGAGCGACTTCGGCGATAACCTTACCGTTTACCGGGCTTATGTCTTCGAAGACGCGACCGTCGCGGGCTCCGACGAGTTTGCCGTCGATGAACGCCCGACCCTCCGGACGCGTTGCCGTGGCGAGTTGTTCCCAATCCTTGCGGGTACGTGTGGCGGTGGGGGTAGACATCATTAACTCTCGGTCAACACCAGGTTGGCGAAATGAAGCAGGTCCGCATCGGCCACCGGCCGGCGGTTCGAGCGGCGCATGGCCGAATTTTCCGGCCGCGCCATCTGCGCGGCGAGTTGTTCGGCCGTGATGCCGTCGTGGCCTTCACCGGACAATGAGACTTTGATACCTACATCGCGCACGATGCGGTCGAATGCCACGGGCAGCTTCGTCGCATTGGCGGACTCCCCCATCGCAACGGCGGCGGCGGCATAGCATCCGTCGTCGTTTTCGATGTTCCAGGGTAGCGTCGCACGCAGTGCAAGAGCAACAACACGGCCGTGATGAATCGGGCGCAACGACGCGAGAGCGTGGCCAATGTTGTGTGCGATGGCCGTGCCGCAATTGTCGATGGCGATGCCCGCCAGGGTGGCTGCCCACTGCACACCGCCGCGTGCCTCGAGATCCGTGGGCTTTGCAACGGCCTGGCGCAGGTGTTTGGCCACCAAACGGATCGCTTCGTGGCAGTAGAGGTTGTTGGCGGGATTTGCGTTGGCGTTTGTCGCGGCTTCGATGGCATGCACCAGGGCGTCGACGCCTGTCGCGGCCGTCAGATGAGCAGGCAGACCGGTGGTGAGCACAGGATCGAGCACGACTAGGTCGGCCTTGATCTCCTCGCCCCAGAGCCAGATTTTGGCGTGGTCGGCGTCGGCAAGGACCGCCGTCCGGGTCGTCTCCGAGCCCGTCCCCGAAGTGGTGGGGACACAGATATTGGCCACGTTCGCCTTCGGGAAGGGATTCGCGCACAAGCCGTAGTGGCTCGCGCTGGGCTGCCCGCCGCAGATCGCGGCAACCGTCTTGCCCACGTCCAGAGCCGAGCCGCCGCCGATGGAGACTACGGCGGTCGCTTTTTCGCGCCGCGCCAAGTCAGCCGCGGCGTCGACTTGAGCCATCGTGGGGTCGCTTTTGACGTCGTCGAAGACCACCACGCCGAAGCCGGCGTCCCGTAGCGCGGCGCGCGCGGTTTCGATCATTCCGGTGCTCTTCAGGCCCGGATCGGCTACGAGGAGGACTGCGGTGCCCGGAGCCACGAGCTCCGCGACGAGGGTGCCGACCGAGCCCAGGGCTCCGGCGCCCTGGACGATCCGTGGAACGCGATCGAGTGTAATGGTGCTCATAAAGAAAGGGCGCGGGCGTAGAGGGGTGGGGGAGTGGGCCCGGTCTGGAGCCAAATTTCACCGTTGTACGCGCCCAAGTCAAAGCCGAGAAATTGGCTACCCGCATCGAAAAAAGGCATTGGAATCCGGGGGATCGCGGGGCGAGGCTACAATGAGACCGAGCGGGGCCAGTGGGGGGTTAACCATTGAGGTCACGCCAGTTCCAGGAGCGTGTCCTATGGTGAAGAAGACGATCGACAGACGCTGGCTTCCCTTGAACGCTTTGCGCGCCTTCGAAGGCGTTGCAAAACACGGCAGCTTCACGGCTGCGGCGAATGCGCTGCTGATTTCCCAGAGTGCGTTATCCCGGCATGTCATCGCGTTGGAGCGTCTCACCGGGGTGCAGTTGTTTGACCGCAAGCCCCATGCCCTGGCGTTGACCAAGGCGGGCCAACACCTGCTGCCGGCCGTGATGAAGTCTTTCGACCGGCTCGAGTACGCGCTCGATGACATTCGTAATGAAGGCGCGCCGATTCAACGTACCTTGCGTGTGCAGATGCCGCCGAGCTTCGCGGTGCAGTTGGCGGTCCCCATTCTGCGCGACTTCCGCAGTGCCAGTACCGAGGTCGACATTGACCTGATCAGCCCCTACGGGGTCGGGCCGCCGCTGGGAGATGTCGATGTGGCGGTCGTGTACTCGAAGCCAACCGTGACGGACCTCGTTACCGACCTGTTGTGGCCGGAGCGGGTGAGCATCCTGTGTCATCCCAACATTGCCACGATTCATGCGGGCAAGTCTCTGAGCGAATTCATCGAGGCGAACGAGATCGTGCACGTGCGCATTTCGGATCTCCCGCGTCATCATGTCTGGTCGCAGTTCGCGCGCGAGGCGAACCTCACCGGGGTCAACTATGAGCGCGGCCTCGTCTTCGATACCGCGGTGCTGGCCGTGCAATATGCTCTCAGCGGCCAGGGACTGGCACTGGTCGATACCAACCTGTTCAGCGAGGAGATCCGTACGGGCCGGCTGGTGAAACCGTTCGATGTCACACTCGATCACGGCTACGGCTACTACCTCATTACCCATCCGGAAGGGTTGAGCGATACCGCTATCGCGTTGTTCCGCTCCTGGCTCATCGAGCGGTTCGGGAC
>DATBCZ010000267.1:0-4964 GCA_036270175.1 Steroidobacteraceae bacterium
GTGTCCTGCTGGTAGTGCAGGTGCTGTCCGCCCTTGATACGGCCGTAGCCGTGTCCGAGCACCGCCGAGGGCAACGGGTCATTGTTGTGTTTGTCGCTGTTGCTCATGTTGCTGCCGTACAGAATGATGACGTGATCCAGCAGAGAGCCGTCGCCGTCGTTCACTTGCTGCAGCCGCTTCACGAAGCCGGCAAACATCCTGGTGTGCCAGCTCTGAATTTTCGCCAGCCGGTCCAGCTTCGAGGGGTCGTTCTGGTGATGGGAGAGCGGGTGAAAGGCATCGGACACCCCGATCTGGTTGTAGGTGCGCATGCTCACCTCTTTGGCCATCATGAAGGTGGCGACGCGGGTCTTGTCGGTTTGCCAGGCGAGTGTCATGAGCTCGAACATCACCTTCAACTGCTCGCCGAAATCCTCCGGCGTGCCGAGCGGCGCATCCGGAAGATGTATTTGCGAGCTGCCGGCCGCCTGCAGCTTCTGGATCCGGCGCTCGATCTCGCGCACCGAGTCGAGGTAGTCGGCCAGGGCCGCCCGGTCGCTCGGGCCCAACCCATCGCTCATGCGGCGCGCCTTCGCCATCACATGATCGAGGATGCTGCCGGTCTCCTGCGTAATCTCGGTGCGCTCGGCGTCCGTATCGCCCTGGCCGAACAGTTGATAGAACACCTTTCGAGGGTTGTTCTCCATCGGCAGCGGCTGTGTTGGCGTACGGAACGCAACCGTGCTGGCAAACCCACAGCCGACGCCCGGCGCGCATGCGACGCCGCCCGCACTTTCCCCCGCGAGTTCGATCGACGGGAGTGGGGTGCTCTGTCCGATGGCGCGGGCCGCAAGCTGGTCCGCGGTGATTCCCAGGTCTCCTTTGCCATCGCGCTCTTTCGGCCCGACGCAGGAGAGCCAGGTGCCCGCAATGATGCCGTGGGGATCGGAGCTCTCACCGCCTTTGTTGCGCAGGCCGGTGACGACGGTTGTATAGGCCTTGTAGGGCTCCAGGGGCGCGAGGATCTGTGGAAAGTCGAAGCTCGTGCCCACGGCGGCCGGTTTCCAGCGGTCCATGACCGCGCCGTGCGGAAAATACACAAACCCCAGTCTCGGCTTCGGCGCCGCCGCGGTGGCGGCCAGTGCGGTCGCGGCAGGGATCATCGCGTCGAGCAGCGGTAAGCCCAGGGCCACACCCGCACCTTTTAGCATCGTGCGTCTGGAGAGATGTTTGCGTGTGATGAACATCGGTGTACGGCTCCTTAATGTGCCGTCGGCGCCAGGCTCGCTTGCTGCGTGGCCTGTTTGAGTGGGAGTGGCGCTTCGGGGCGCTCGTACTGGAATGCATCGCTCGTCACAATATCCATCACCAGCGGCTCGAACCGGTAACCCTGTGCCGCCGAGTTGCGCACTATGGCACGGATGTTCGGCATGTCTTTGTAGTCGAGTCCCCGACCGAGCGCGTAGATCATCAACTTTTCGGTGAGCGTCTGGACGAACTGATCCGGACGGCGCAGTAAAGCGTTGCGCAGGTCGTCAGGACCTTTTAGCGCGGTGCCGTCGGGTAACTCACCGCTGGCGTCGATGTCGATTCCGGCGAAACGATCCTTGGTGCGGTATTGTCCCACGGCGTCGAAGTTCTCGAGCGCGAATCCCAACGGGTCCATGATCCCATGACAGGCCAGGCAGCTTGGATTGCGGCGATGCATGGCCATCAACTCGCGCATGCCCAAGGCCTTCTTGCCTTCCTGGTTCTCCTGTAGCGCTCCCACATTCGGTGGCGGCGCCGCGGGCGGTGTGCCGAGAATTCGCTCGAGGATGAAGGACCCGCGCAGCACGGGAGCCGTACGATTCGGGTACGAGGTCACCATGAGAACCGCTCCCTTGCCGAGGAGCCCGAAGCGCGTTGAATCCTTCAGTTGCACGCGGCGAAACTGATCGCCCTTGACGTCGCGAATGCCGTAGTGGAGCGCCAGGCGCTCGTTGACGAAAGTGTAGTCCGCGCTCAACAGGTCGAGAACGTTATGGTTTTCGCGGAACACACTGTCAATGAAGAGGCGCAGCTCCTGCCGGAAATCGTTGCGGATGTCGCCGTTGAGGTTCGGGAACAGCGCCACGTCGGGTTGGATTTCACCGAGCTTCGCCATGTTGAGCCATTGGAAGGCGAAATTCCCGGAGAGGGACTGCGAGCGCGGATCCGCGAGCATCCGTTTCACCTGCGCTTCGAGCTCCGGTCCCGAATGCAACTCGCCGCGCTCCGCCGCCGCCAGCAACTCGGCATCGGGCACACTGCTCCAGAGAAAGAAGGAGAGGCGTGATGCCAGATCGAGATCATTGAGACGGAACGTCGTGTTGGCTGTACGCTGCAGATCGCCGGCCGGCCGCTCCGTGCGATACAGGAAATCCGGGTCTGCCAGGATTGCCGTCAGACCGTGGCGAATACCCGTCTCGAAGCCGCCGATCCGCTTGCCTTCCGCGTAGAACCGCATCAGGTCCTGCATATCCGTAGCATCGATCGGCCGTCGGAAAGCTCGCTCCGCCATTCGCTGCAGAACCTGTCGCGCGCAGGGGTCTTCTTCGGCTGCATTCTTCGGGTAGCAGGAGTAAATGCGTTTGCGCGATGGCGTCTCGCCCAGGCCGGTCGCCTTAAGGGGGCCGCGCACCTCGAATGAGGTGACACGCAACACCCGATCCTCGCCGCCGCCCGGAACGTTCGGCGCAAGGCGCCCTTCGCTTTCGGCGAAACTCCGCTGCAGGAAGGTCACCACCACTTGATGCGGTCCGGCCGTGGCATTGAAGTGGATGTCTTTCAGCCGCTTGTTGATGGCATCCACCGCCGGATCCTGGCGCTGGTCGATCGCCTTCATGTCCTCTTCACCGCCCACGGAGGTCTCGTAGATCTTGCGATGGTCGAGGGTGACGATGAGGTGATTCTCGAACTCCATGTTGTAGACCCAGATCGCCTGGGCCATGTTCGCGATGTTGATGACGTATTCGCCGTCGGCGGGAAAATGATGTGTGATCGCCAGTCCGCCGCGCGTACCCAGGGGCAGGCCTTCGGTGTGGAAGTACTGTGTCGCGTTAGGCTCCGCGGTGTAGGTGATGCCAGTTGGGCGAGCCTGTACGTCGCCCAGTGCCTGGATGGCAACTTTTCGCGCCGCGCTCAAATACTGATCGAGGAACGACGGTGATACCTGCAAGGCGCTGGCGACATTGTCGAAGCCGTCTCGCGCATCATCGCGGGGCAGGGTGTCGGCAGGGTCGATTTCTACATCCAACAGGTCACGGACCGCGTTCACGTATTCCTTGCGATTGAGGCGATGCAGTCCCACCCGGCCGGGCTCGGAATGTCCGTGTGCCGCCGTGTCGATGTTCGTTTCCAACCAGGAGACGAGTGATTGCACCGACTGGGAATCCGGCTGCGGGTTGCCGGCCGGCGGCATCAATCGTCCGCGCAGCTTGCGGATGGCCTTTTCCCAGGTCTCAGCATCCTGCGGAATTTCGTGAGGAGAGAGCGACTCGAAGGCAATGCCGCCGGCCCAGTCTGTGACGTTGTGGCACTTGCTGCAGTATTTGTCGAAGAAGGCCCACTTCCGGGCAGCTACGTCATCGAAGGAGGAGTCGGAGGCGGTCGCTGGCGGGCCGGCTGGCGAGGACGACGCGCTCGCGGCGGCAGAGGACGACGCACCCACAGCGACCGTTGACGCGCTTAGCATTGCGGTCGCGGCTCCGACTAACAGGCGAGCCCAAAATACTGCTCGCGCGGGCTTTGCTGTATTCGACGTCACAGCATTATTCCGTCGCAGCGATCGGGGCTACCCGAAGCTTGGCGCCGTGTGAGTTGTCCGCCACGGGGGCCGCCGCGCCGGCCATCAATTGCTTGAGCAGCGCCGCTGTTTCGGGATGTGGGGTGACGCTTGCGCGTCCGGAGCCGCCGCCGTTCGTACCCATTGCGATGTCGGCGGCGGTACGACCGCGAGCGTCTTTGATCATGAGATCGGCATTGCGGGCCGCCAGCGTTTTGACCAGGTCGTTCCATCCCCAGGTGGCGGCTCCATAGAGCGCCGTCTGGCCATTGTTGTCGCGCTGGTTGATATCGACACCCGAAGCGAGGAGTACGTTAACCGCGTCAACCGCCTGTGCTTCGGTCTTGTACCGTCCGCGGGTGTCGAGGTTGCTCGAGCCGTTGCCGGCCGCGGCCATCAGTGGAGTTATGCCCGTTGCTGTCGGCAGGCTGGGGTTCGCGCCGTGCGCCAGTAGGAGGTTCATAGCTGCGACGTCGCCGGCCTTCGCCGCGCGCAGCAATGGCGTCGTGCCCACGGTTAGAAGTGTGTCGGCGCCACGGTCGTCTCTTAGCGAGCGATACGGGGGGAAGAGCTTCAATTGAGCGTTCGGGTTCGCACCGGCCTTGAGCAGTATCTCGATGAGTTGCAGACCCGTTGTGGCGCTCGAAGGTGGGCGATCCGCGCGACCCCCGACGGGGAGCGTGTTCATGTCAACGGCTTCATAAAGCGCGGTTCGTCCCCATAGATCCCACTTGTCCACGTCCGCGCCGTGTTGCACGAGGAAGGCCGCCACATCGAAGTTGAAATTGATCGTGGCGAGCAGTAGGGGCGCGACGCCGTCGGGGTCGGTCAGATTGACATCGGCGCCAGCCGCGATCAGATATTTGGCGCAGTCGAGGCAGCCTTTGCGGGCCGCGAACAACAATGGCGTGAGGCCACCCGAGGGCCGCGCCTGCATGCGCGGCTCCGAGGTGACCTGCCGCTCGAAGTTGGTCAGATCCGAGCGCTCGTTCACCGCGGCATGATGCTTGATCAGCAGGCGGACCATTTCGGGTTGGCCCTCCGCCGCGGCCCACATGAGCGCGGTCTGGCCACGCCATTGCTCACGCGCATTGACGTTGGCGCCGTGGTCGAGCAGCAGCTTCGCCACGTCGAGGTTGCTCGTGCGCGCGGTGATCATCAGCGCGGTCTGGCCGTCGCC
>DATBCZ010000268.1:0-2144 GCA_036270175.1 Steroidobacteraceae bacterium
TGAGGCGCTAATGCCCGCGTGAGGCGCACGCCACTCATCACGTTGACATCGAAAGCCTTTTGCCAATCGGCATCGCTGATCTCGAATGCATCCTTGGGTTCGAACCAGCCGGCGTTGTTGACGAGAATGTCGACTCTGCCGGCAGCGGCCAGAATTTCATCGACACCTTTCGCCGTCGCGACATCACCGGGCGCCGCGTGAAAGCGCGCACCCGGCGCCTTGGCCTGCAGCGCCGCTATCGCCTTGGAGACACGTTCCGCGGTCCGTCCATTCACAAAGACTTCGGCGCCGTTCTGGGCGAGTCGCGCCGCGATAGCCTCGCCAATGCCAGCGGTGGAGCCGGTTACCAGGGCACGAAGCCCTTTGAGATCAATTTGCATGGAATCACCTCTAATCGTTCGCAGCGCGGACAGGGCAGGAACAAATGGTGCGTTAAAGTACTCCGCGCCGGGTGTCGGCAAGGTTAAATCAAATGAAGAATCGCGTGCTCGTCGCGCTCGTTGCGTTTTTATCCACCACCGTCTCTCTTGGACAAACCCCTCGCGCTCCAACACCGCAAGCCCCGCCAGTGAGCCCGGAGGCCGCGGCCTGGGTACAGAAGAACCTCGTGGGATGGCCAAAAATCTCGATCGGACTCGCCAGCGATCTCATTACCAAGTACGGGTTACCCAAAGAAAGCGACGCTCACGAGTTGACCTGGTACGACAACGGTCCCTGGAAGCGCACAGTTCTGCACCGCGAGGAGATCCAGCACAACTTCCCCTATCCCCACAAAGATGTTCTCGAGCAGACCGTCAACTACCGGGTACCGCTCGGGAAAATTGCGGACCTGGTGAAATACGACGGCAGCCTCGTCGTCGATCACACGCGCGGCGAGCTCACCGTCCATTGCAACAACGAGGAGGCCAATACCCTTACTCTCAACATCGCGGACGACATCGTGAAAGGCGATCGGTCGGTGGAGCAGGCGCTCGCCTACCACGCACAGGTCATCCGCGGCGTGCAAATCGGCGAGCCCGAGACCTATCCGTATAAGTTGCGCTTCAAAGCGCCACAGCCTGCCGCCGACACCGCCGATCCGGCCGAAGAAGCTCCACTGCTGAAGCATCTGAACCAGTAAACTACGGCGCCATCCGCGGGCGAAACGCGGCAACGATCCGGGAGAGCCACCGTGGACATGAACGATCAAGACGAGAGCCGCAACGTCGAGGACGTGCGGGGCTCCAGCGGAGGCGGAGGGTTCCGACCGGTCCATGGAGTGGGTCTCGGCACCATTGTCGTAGCCCTGGTTGCCGGCTGGTTCTTCGGAATCAACCCGTTGCAGATCCTCGGCCTGCTGGATGGTGGCTCGTCCACGGTGCAAAACGCGCCCGCGCCACAATCCGCGCCAATTGACGATAGCGACCCGCAGGTGAAGTTCGTTTCGCAGGTGCTGCGCAGCACTGAGGTGGTGTGGACCGACGTGTTCCATTCCATGGGCAGCACGTATCAGGACCCCAAGCTGCGCTTGTATCGGGACAGCTACCCAACCGCCTGCGGCCTGGGTCAGGCTGCCGCCGGACCGTTCTATTGCCCACAAGACCGGATCGTCTATCTCGATCTGGGTTTCTTCGACCTGATGACCCAGCAACTCGGTGCACCGGGGCAATTCGCTCATGCCTATGTCATCGGGCACGAAGTCGGCCATCACGTGCAGAACCTGCTCGGCATCATCGACCGGGTGGATTCGCTGCGCTCGCGCGGCAGTGAAGCCGAATCCAACGCCCTGAGTGTGAAACTCGAGCTGCAGGCGGACTGCTTCGCGGGTGTTTGGGCCACACGCGCGCAGTCAGAACACGGCTGGCGGTTCCAACAAGGCGACGTCGAGACGGCTGTCAACGCCGCCACTCAGATCGGCGACGACACCCTGCAGCGCAAAGCCCGTGGAACGGTGGTGCCGGAGTCCTTCACTCACGGCACCAGCGCGCAGCGGGTTGCTTGGTTCAAGCGAGGCGTTGACGGCGCCCAGATCGACTCCTGCGACACCTTCGCCGCGGCGCAGCTATAACTGCGCACCTGAACGGTCGCGCGTTAGGCAGAACCCAGCACCGCGTCGGTAATTGGGGTTCCTGGCGATCGTGCCAACTGGAGCATTACTTGGGCAC
>DATBCZ010000269.1:0-9316 GCA_036270175.1 Steroidobacteraceae bacterium
AGGGTTTGAAGCACCCGTTCTCGATTGCCTTGCTGCCCTCGGGGGATGCGTTGGTAGCAGAGCGCGGCGGCCCGATGCGCCTGGTGCACACTGTCGGTGGTGGAGGGGATGCCGCTCCCGCTCTAGATCCGGAGCCGATGAGCGGTCTGCCAACGTTGGAACCGGCATTCCGCGGCGGCGGATTGCAGGACATCGTGCTGCATCCGCAGTTTGCGAAAAACCAACTCATCTATTTCACCTTCAACGAGCCCGGCAAGGCGGGCGACCCGACAACGAAGCCACCCACACGACCGGAAGCCATCCTGGCGGTGTTTCGCGCCAAGCTCAGCGGTCACGCGCTTTCCCATGTCGAGCGGCTCTTTTCCGCCAGCGAATCCGGCTACGCCGGCGGCTCGCGCCTGGTGCTCGGCAAGGATGGTTCGATTTACCTGACGACCGGCGCACCTTTCAGCGACCAGGCGCAGCGGCTCGACAGCGTCTACGGCAAAGTCTTGCGTCTCACCGCGGATGGCAAAGTTCCTTCTGACAATCCGTTTGTCGGTCGGACGGAGGCGAGGCCCGAAGTCTTCTCCTATGGCCATCGTGATCATCTCGGCCTGACCGTCCAGCCTGACACCGGCGTGGTTCTCAACGCGGAGCATGGTCCGAACGGTGGCGACGAGGTCAATGTCATTCTCCCCGGTCGCAACTACGGCTGGCCGAAAGTCAGCTTCGGGCGCACCTACGAAGGACCGCGCATCTCCGAGTCGCCGGTAGCCGAAGGCGTCGAGGCGCCGACCATTGTCTGGTTGCCCTCGATCGCGCCCTCCGGGCTGACTTTCTACAGCGGTGAGCGTTTCCCGGCGTGGAAGGGCAACCTGTTCGTCGGCAGCTCACGTCGCGGCGAGGTTCCGCGCACTGGCGGCCTCGAGCGGGTGGTGTTGACTGACAAGCTCGAGGAGCTACGACGCGAGACAATGCTGACAGACCTGCATCAGCGTATCCGCGACGTCCGTCAGGGACCGGACGGACTGTTGTACGTGGTCACCGACGCGGACGACGGGGCGGTGCTGCGGATCGAGCCGGCGACCTAGCGGCCGGGCGCTCACATCGGAGCGGATACCCCCCCCGCCGTCCTAAGTACCCGCAAACAGGCGCGAGACATACAGGCTATCCATGTATTCACGGATCGCGAAGACCTTGCCATCCTTGAATTCAAAAGCCCAACAGTACTGGTTGTCGTAGGGACGCCCGTCGGCGAGCGCTCCCTTCCCGCGTGTTTCGGTAATGACCAGCGACCCGTTGGAAGCGATCGTGTCGACCAGGACCTTCGGATCGCCCGGTCGAAACATGCCGCGGATGGGCATCAGGAAATCATCGACGATTCCCTTGCGGCCGATGTGTTTGCCCGCGCCCGGAATGTCCTTGACCATGGGTGTCCAGGTGGCGTCCTCGTGCAGCAGGGCGCGTACACCTTCGAGGTCTCCCGCGCCCAATGTGGCGAAAAACTCGAGGGTCAATCGCTCGTTCTCGTTGCTTGGTTGTGGTGCTGTCATGGTTTTGCATCAACCTCGGCCAAGGCTTCCCTGGCGATCCGTTGTGCGTCGATTCCTGCCGGCACTCCCGCGTAAATGGCGACCTGAAGTATGACTTCGCGGATCTCGTCGCGCGTGACCCCGTTCGTCAGCGCGCCCTTGACATGCAACTTCAGCTCGTGGGGCCGGTTGAGAATGCTGAGCATGGCAAGGTTGAGCAGGCTGCGGTCACGGCGCGACAGGTTGCCGTTGCCCCAGACCTCACCCCAACAGTACTTCGTGACGAGCTCCTGCATGGGGCGGGTGAAATCGTCCGCACCCGCGAGTGATTTCTCCACGTATTCCTTGCCCAGCACCGCCTTACGGACCGCCAGGCCCTTCTCGAACATATCGGTCATCGTTTCTCTCCAGGATTCGCAGGTTGTGCGGCAATCTCACAGCCGCCCCAGCCCTCTACGATGCGGGCCGTCGAAGTGCAGTCCGTGTCGAAGCCGTACGCATTGCAGGTGATCGACAGCATCTGGCGCACAACCGATCCCACCATCATGGGAACGCCCAGTGCCTCGGCTTCCTCGAGGCACAGGCGGACGTCCTTGAAGGACAGCCCGGCCGAAAAGCCGAAGTCGAAGCCGCGCGTGAGGACGTGCTTCGGAAATTTGTCCTGGGTGGCGCTGTTGCGGCCGCTCGAGGTGTTGATGACATCCAACATCACGCTGGGGTCGAGGCCCGCTTTCACGCCCATGACCATGGCTTCGGACGTGATCGCGACGGCCGTCGCCGACATGAGGTTGTTGATGAGCTTCAAGGTCTGCGCGAGACCCGGTTTTTCGCCGACGAAGAGCACGCGCCCGAAGACCGCCAGCAGCGGTTGCAACTCGTCGTAGGTAGCGCGGGGCCCCGAAGCCATGACAGTCAACTTTCCCGCGCGAGCCCCCGCCACACCGCCGCTCACGGGCGCGTCGAGAAACTCGATACCGCGTGGCGACAGCGCTGCCGCGATCTCGGTGGTGGCAACGGCACCCGAGCTCGAAAGGTCGATGAATTGCCGCATTCGCGTACCGTGCATCGCGCCGTCCGGCCCGATGATGCTCCGGCGCACGATGGCAGGCGTCGGCAGGCTCGCCATGACGACGTCAGCCAGGTTGGCGACTTCGAGAGCCGAGCGGGCGATCGTTGCGCCCCGGGCGCCGAGCGGTCCGACCGCTGCCTCGTTGGTATCGAAGACCACCAGACTATGGCCGGCGTCGAGCAGGCGCCCCGCCATGGGGCCCCCCATCCGGCCCGTGCCGATCACACCGATCCGCCGCCCACCCGCATCCGCCATCTCATCCCCCTCGGCAATTTTCAAGCTTGCGACCGGACGCTAATCGGGGTTACCGTGCAAGGCGCCTGTCTTTAGATAGGTAAGCCGGCGAGGTTCGACGGTCGCTGGGCGGAACGTCACTGGTCTGAGGTCATTGGTGCGAGTCGTTCCACTGGAGCATTCGACGTCGGATCCTGCTCTGGCACGGACGAGCTCATCCGTGCGCCTGGCGCACACCCGCCCTCCGGTGCTGTCCGGTGGCTTGATTGTGCGGCACGCACTCGGCGACTGGATCGCGCGTGCGCTGGCCGTACCGACGACTGTCATCCAGGCGCCGGCAGGATACGGAAAAACGACGCTGCTGGCCCAGATCGGGCAGGCGTTGCGGCAAACTGGCCCTGCGGTGTATTGGCTGTCGGTCGTGTCCGCCGACCGCGAGCCGGATTCTTTTCTAGCCGCACTCGCCGCCAGTTGTGGTTTATCCGAGCCGCCCCGCGCCGAGTCTGCCGACCGGCGTCTCACCCGTATCGCAAACGCCCTGTCCGACGCGCAGGAACCCGGATGCATCCTGCTGGATGATGCGGACCGGTTGAATCTGTCGCCGGCGGCGCCGCTGTTGTACGAGTTGGTCGAAGCGCTGCCGCCGGGATTTCATGTCATCTGCACTGGCAGAGCGGCTCCGGAGCTGCCGAGCGCGCGGGAACGCGGCTATGGCAGGCTGTTCGAGCTCGGTGCCGCGGACCTCAGTTTCGCTGCCGCCGATATCGCGGCGGTGTTTGTTGCGTTGGGTGCAACTGCGCCCGCTGAAGCGGAGCTCGAGCGCTTGCTGCGCCGGAGCGAGGGTTGGCCCATGATCGTGCGGCGCGAGTCCGCCGCCGTTGCCGCGGCCAACGGCGCGTATTCACTCGATCGGCTCACCGGCAAACGCCACGACATTGCCTCTTTCTTCGAGGCGGAAGTCCTGCGCAACGAGCGCGCGGAGATGATCGGTGTGTTGGAGGCTGCCGCCATCGCCGAGCAAACTGACGGGACGATGGCGGTCGCCCTGACTGGCCGGGAAAACGCGCATGCGCTTCTCGATGAAGCGTGTGAGCGCGGATTGTTTGTCACCGCGGTGGACGACGGGCGGCAGTGGTTCCGGTTGCACCGGCTGTTCAGCGAGGCGCTACGGCAACGGTTGGAACGGCACTCGCCATCACAGGCACGCGACCTGCACCGGCTGGCCGCCGAATGGTACGAGAGCGCCGGCGTGCTGGTCGAAGCAGTTGATCACGCGATCCAGGGCGGCGATGCCGCGCGGGCGGCGCGTATCTTCGACAGCCACGGCGAAGAATTCATGGAAACGGGGCACGAGACAGCGATTCTCGCAGTCGCGAGTCGTATACCGGCGAACCTGCGCTTCCGGCATCCGCGGCTGCTGTTGACCATGACATGGAGATTGTTGGCGGAGTGGCAGTTCGAGAAGGCGCGTACCCTGTTGGCCCGCGCGCAGGCGCGTATCGACGAGATGGCCGCCGAGGGCGATTGCACGGACGGTGAGTTGAGCGAGTTGCGTCACCAACTCGGTCATGGACAGGTGATGTCGGCACAATTCTCCGATGACCTGGCATTCATCGAGCGTCACACGGAGAGCCTGTTACGCAGTCATGCGGGAAACTCGCCTTACGTGCGCGGTAGCCTGCATGCCGCACTGTTGTATGCAGCGCGCGAGCAGTTTCGGTTCGCCCGGATCGACTCGCTGGAGATCCTGGCGCGTCAACAGTTCGAAGCGGTCACGAGCCGCTACGTCAGAGTCTTCCTGGAGGGCATCATTGCCCCGGGAAATCTCATGCGAGGACGTACGGCGGCGGCGCTCGCCACCCTCGGGGACGCCTTGCGCACCGCGCTCGAGCTGGGCGGTCCGACAGTCGCAGCAGTTGTGGCCTTGCCATTGGCTGAGGCTCACTACGACAGCGGCGACCTGGAGGCGAGTCTTGCGCTTCTCGATGCCTATCTGCCGCATTCGCGCGCGATTGGTTTTCCGGATCAGCTCATCGCCGGTTGCACGGTGCGGGCGCGCATCGCCGTGCATCGGGGCGAGCGCGAGTTGGGGTTGCGGGTGTTGGAAGACTCGATTCAGTTCGCCCGTGAGCGCTCCTTCGAGAAACTGCTGCAGATGGCGACCGCGGAGCGTATCGATATTTTGTGCCGGTTCGGCGAGACGGCCGAAGCGGCCCGGTTGGCTACAAAAATTGGTTTACGTCGCGGCGCCGATTCGGTGATGCCACGACCGCGCGTAACACGGGCTCGCGCGGCTCTCGCCTATGCCTGGACTTCGCTGGCGCGGGCGCAAGGTCGCAGCGCCGATGCCATTAAAGTCGCTCGCAAGTGGCGCAATCTGACGGAAGCGGCGGGAGCGGTACGTGACGCTTTGCGCTGGAGCGTCCGCCTGACGGTGTTGTTACAGCGCGCGGGCGATGAAACAGGCGCTCGCCGCGAGTTGCATCGTGCCAACGGAATTGTCGCGGCGACCGGGCTCACGCAACCCTTTGCGGAGGAGCGCGAATCGTTGGCGCCGTTGCTGGATTCACTCGTGCAGGGACTTCCTGTCGCGGCGCCGGAGGAGACGATCGCCGCCAAGGTCGTGCCGCATTCGCCGGCCCGGCCCCACAAGCCAGCGCCGGCTCGCATGCCCGAAGGTAGCCTGTCGCCACGCGAGATCGAGATTCTGACGTTGGTTGGCGATGGACTGAGCAACGCTGAAATCGGTCAGCGGCTGAGCCTGGTCGAGGGCTCGGTGAAATGGCACCTGCAACGGATCTACGACAAGATCGGCACCCGGCGGCGTCTCGTCGCGGTGGACCGGGCGCGACGCATGGGCTTGTTTCGTTAAAGGGGCATCGTCGGAAGGTCCAGGCGCACGATGTCCGGCACGTCCACCAGTGCACGCGGATATCGTAGCAACACCTCGGGATCATGCCCCGGAATGACATGGTCATCGCTCGCCGCCAGCTTGCGGATTTTCCGGTGCGCCTCGAGATAATCGGTGACGTTGTCGAGAATCGGAAACGGGCGCCCCTGCTCGAAATTGGCATAGAAATGAGCCGCGTCCGAGGCCAACACCACTGCTCCTCGCGATGTCGACACCCGCAGTACCTGCAGTCCGGGCGTATGACCCCCCACTCGGTGTAACGTTATTCCGGGCGCCAGCTCGGCGTCGCCGTCATGAAACACGACACGGTCGTCAAACACCCGACGAACCATGCTCACGACATCCTCGGCCTCGAATGGGGCGCGCAGCTGGGGGTGGGTCATAGACCTGCCGGTGCAGTAGCGCATCTCGGCATCCTGCAGATGCATCCGCGCCTCGGGAAACAGGTGATGATTCCCGGAGTGGTCGTAATGCATGTGAGTGATGACGACATCCGTCACTTGCTCGTGCGCTATGCCTATCGCCCGCAAGCCTTCATCCACGGGACGTACCAGGGTGCGTCCGCGCTGCTTCGCCTGCTCCGCGCCGAATCCGGTATCGACGACTATGGTGCGGTCCGGACTCACTATGGCCCAGACGAAGTAGTCCAGCGGCATGGGTCCGTCATGCGAGTCGCCGCCCAGGAAGTTGTGGGTGGCAGTGCGCTCGAGATGTGCGTAGCGGACAGCGAAAATCTGGTGGTCGACGCTCACGGAGATCGGGCTACCTGACTAAAGATAGGCTCAACGGGCTGTTGTGCGCTTTAGCGTAGTCTCACTCGCCGCTGCTGTCGATGTATGAGGGGGCTCCAGTTGGCTACTACCGCGGATATTGTTTGCGTCGGCTCGGGCCACAACGGCCTGGTGGCTGCGGCCTACCTGGCCGCTGCCGGTAAGAAAGTGCTCGTGCTCGAGCGGAATGAGTGGTTCGGGGGCGGCGTGGTAACCCGCGAGCTCACCGTGCCCGGATTCCGACACGACCAGCATTCCATGGCCCATATTTTCATCCAGGCCAACCCGCTCCTGGCCAACGACGATTTGAAGCTGAAAGCGCGCTACGGCCTGCGCTACGTCTTTCCGGATCTGCCGATGATCTCGGTGTTCGAGGATGGGACGACCCTCGGTCTGTATCGCGACCCCGAGCGCACTTACGCGGAGATCGCCAGATTCTCGGCGCGCGACGCCGCGGCCTACCGGGAAATTTCGGAGCAGGCGCGCGCCTGGATGCCGATGCTCACCGCCTCCCTGTTCGCGCCGCCGATTCCGCTGGGCGCCTCTTTCGCGCTGCTCGATCAGAGCCGGGAGGGGCGCGAATTGTTCCGCATCATGAGCATGAGCAGCCACGACCTGCTGTGCGAGCGCTTCGAGAACGACAAGGTCCGGATGCACTTCGCGCGCATTGCCGGTGAGAACCTCGTGGCGCCCGATGAGAAAGGGACGGGTATCGGCACCTTTGTCTTTCTTGGCTTCCTCGAGGCCTACGGTTTCGGCGTACCCGTCGGTGGCAGCGGAGCGCTCACCAACGCCCTCATCGCGTGCATCCAGGATCACGGCGGGCAGGTGTTGGCGAGGGCAGATGTCACGCGGATAAAGGTCGCTGGAGGGAGGGCGACCGGTGTAGTGACTGCCGATGGCCGCGCATTCGATGCGCGCGACGGCGTGATCGGTGCGGTTCATCCACATCTACTGGGCGGAATGCTCGACGGTGTTGATCCGATCGTACGTAAAACCGCTGAGGCGACGCAGTTCTCGGAGGCGGCATGCGTTACCGTACATGCGGCGTTGAATGCTCCCCTGCGCTTCAAGGCTGGGGAGCACGTAAAGGCGGTGATGATCGAGCTGCTGCCGAACGAGTATGAGCGGCTCCGCAGATCGTTTGACGACCTGCGCTATGGCCAGATCTCGGACTACCCCCTGGTGGGTGTTGGCTCGCTGACGATGTTCGATTCGACGCGCGCCCCCGCAGGCAAGGCGATCGCGCATATTTGGGATTACGCCCCCTACGCGCGTCGGGATGGCCTCACCTGGGATGAGAAGAAGACTGAATTCGCGGAACGCATGTTGACTCACGTCAGCCGCTTCGTCGACAACGTTGGGCCGCAGGACATTATCGCTTATCACTGCGATAGCCCCGTTGATATGGAGCGTACTTCGCCTAGCTTCCTGCACGGCGACCTGCACGGGATCGCCAACAGCGTGTACCAGTCCGGCTCGCACCGTCCGACGCCGGACCTTGGGCAGTACACTGTTCCCGGAGTGGAGCGGTTCTATCTCGTCGGTCCGTTCCAGTACCCGGGCGGTGGTGTGTTTGGTGCCGGCCGCGCCACGGCAATGCGGATGTGCGAGGATTTGAAACTCGATTTCGAAAAGCAGGGCCGGGTACGCTAAAGATGCAGATGCAGGAGGTGACAGCCGGGTTGCGCTTTCCCGAGGGACCGGTCGCGATGGCCGACGGCTCCGTGGTGTTGGTGGAGATGCGGCGGGGCACGCTCACCCGCGTTACACCCGACGGCCGCCATGAAATCATTGCGCATCTAGGCGGCGGACCAAACGGAGCCGCTATCGGTCCCGACGGTGCCTGTTACGTTTGCAACAACGGTGACGCCTGGGCATGGCAGGAAGGCGATGCCCACTTGCCCGGCGGTCCGCCCGCGAATCCCTACAAGACCGGTTACATCCAGCGGGTGGACCTGCGCACCGGCAGCTTTACGACCCTCTACGACGAGTGCGACGGCAGGCCACTCAACAGTCCGAATGACCTCGTGTTCGATAGCACCGGCGGCTTCTGGTTTACCTGCCTGGGTTATTCCGACGGCGAGAATCGCCGGCTCGGCGCCGTGTATTACGCACGACCCGAAGGAGGGAAGATCATTCGGTGGCGCAAGGAGATGATCTCACCCAATGGCATCGGTCTCTCGCCTGACGAGAAAAGACTCTACATGGCCGATTGCTCGAACGGGCGCTTGTACGAGTTCGAGCTGCCGCAGCCCGGAGTGATGGCACCGGCGACCTCGATGGCCCCCGGACGCGTCGTCTGCACCCTCCCGGGCTTCCAGTGGCTCGACAGCCTCGCGGTGGAGGCGAGCGGCAAGATCTGCGTGGGGACTCTCTGGAATGGCGGGATCACCGTCTTCGAGCCCAGCGGGGAGTACGAGCACATTCCTTTCCCCGATCCGATTACGACGAACATCTGTTTCGGCGGACCTGACATGCGCGACGCATGGGTGACGTGCTCGAGCACCGGCCGCCTGCTCAAGTGCCGCTGGCCTCGTCCGGGGTTGCGCCTGCCCTTCAACCGGCCCGCGTAGGGGCCTGATCGTTGAAACTAAAGCTCCCGCTCGAGGTCCATTCATCGGGAGCTTGGCGGGCTGACAGACCCGTCAGGGGCCTTTGGTCTGTCGGGCCTGGCCGACAGCGGCCGATGAAATTCTGTCATTGCCGGTCCGTTCACCATAAAACAGCACTGGATGTCCTAAAATACGGACATGACTTCCCGATATCGCACCGTGCTCGCGGCCACGCTTCTGACGCTCGCGAACGTTATTGTCGG
>DATBCZ010000270.1:0-2394 GCA_036270175.1 Steroidobacteraceae bacterium
GCTCGGTTTCGCAGGCGACATGAGTAAAGCCGACGACATCGCGCGCCTGGTCAAGGCGTTCCCCAACGTCGACATTCTCGTCAACAACGTTGGCCGTTTCATTCCACATGAGTTCACGCAATCCACCGACCAGGATTGGTATGACTCATTCGATCTCAACGTCATGTCAGGAGTACGCCTGTCGCGCTCCTATCTTCCGGGCATGAAACAACGCAACTGGGGTCGCATCATCTTTATTTCCAGCGAGAGCGCGCTGCAGATTCCGGTCGAAAGCGTGGCGTATGGAATGACCAAGGCCGCCCAGATTGCCGTCGCGCGCGGCCTCGCGGAAGGCTGTGCCAAAACCGGCGTTACGGTTAACAGCATCCTACCCGGGCCGACTTTCGACTCCGACGACCCGCGATCGGCGGCCCGATTCGGTGACAAGACACAAGCGCAGGTCGAAGAGGAGTTCTTCAAAACACGGCGCCCCACCTCACTCATCAAGCGGTTTGCACGCACCAAGGAAGTGGCCGATTTCGTCGCATACGTCGCGAGTCCACTATCGTCCGCGACCACGGGCGCCGCGCTTCGCGTGGACGGTGGTGTGGTAAAGAGCGCGTTTTGAGGGGGAAACCAATGACCGTACGCCGAATCTCTGGGCTCCTGGCCGCCGCGATCACCACGTGCCTCCCGGCACTAGCGGACGAGCCGGTCCCCATGCAACGCCTGACACCAGCCGAGATCGCCGCTCTCGCGCGGCCGGCCGCTGCGAGCGCCGCCCCGCCGACAGCCGACGCTCCAGTTAGCGCGGGGACCCCGAGTACGTCGGCCTCGCCGACCACTTCCCCGACCCCGGCAACCGCCGGCGCCCCACCAACCAGAAGCGCCCCAACTGTTCAGATGACCCCCCTCATCGGCGATCCAACCAAACCAGGTCTCTACACCGTCCGAGTCAACATCGCCCCGCACACCCAGGTACGCCCCCACACCCATCGAGACAATCGCTCCGTGACCGTGATCTCGGGAACGTGGCACATGGGATACGGCGGGACTTTCGACACGAAGGATCTGAAGGACCTGCCACCCGGCAGCTTCTACACCGAGCCCGCAGGCCAAGCTCACTTCGCGCAGACGGGAGACGAGCCGGTCGTCATATGGGTCACAGGCTACGGGCCCAGTGACACGAAATTCGTCGCACCGTAAAAACGTCGTTACGCAGGAGTCTTAAGCACGCTACCCATCAGCTGCCGTCCCGCCCATCCAAACGCGGTGAAGAACACACCGACACGCAGGATCTCCTCGATACCGAGACCCTGAAGCTGATCGATAGTAATGAGCGCGACGGCGATGAGCAGCACGTCGCCCAACACGGATGCCTTGGCGTAGCTGCGCGCAGTCTGCGCCCAGCGCGAGATGGCGCCATGAGCGATCAGCAATAGGGCCCAGAGAATCCAGATCATCGCAATGCTCGCCCGAGGAAATCCCGATTTAGAGTTGATTCTGTGGCGAAATGGCTCACCCCCGCCGCTAAGCAGTTCTCGATCTTGCGACACCGCGCGCGCCGAACCTTCGCGTACCGAAGCGCCGCACGATGAAGCCCCGCGTGGCACCGGGACCTGCATCGCACTGAGGCCGCGCGTCCAAGCCACGGACCGTTCCAAGTCATCGGCTGCGCGACGTCGTAATTCCTGTAATACCGCTGCCACTCCATCCACTGGCCGGCCGAAATACCGTATCGGCGCGCCGCACCATATCCCTGCGTTAGACTGCGTCGAATATCACCGGGCGGGCGGCGGGAACTAAAAATGCCTTCATTTTTCACGATCCAATCCACTGCACTCTTTCGAAGCACGCTGGCCCTGATCGGGGCGATCACACTTGTCGTCACGCCGCATACCGCTCGTGCGGATGACGCCGCTCCGGTCGCCGCCGTGATCGCCAAGTTGCGTGTGCAGGAGGCGTCGCAACCGGTGCGCGACCGTGCGCAATGGCGCGCGCCACACAAGGTAGTGCTGCTCGCGTTCGCCAGCAGCAGAGGCTGGGCAGGCCGGGAAGCGGCATTCGCAGCAGCCGCTCCCAAGGTCCAAGTTGTTGTGGCGAAGGACATGGCCGCCGCCGTCGCCGCAACCGCCGACGCGGACGCCATCGTCGGATTCAACCCGGAGATCTGCTCCCCAAAGCTGATCGACAACGCCAAGCAGTTGCGCTGGATCGCGTCCCTGGCCGCGGGAGTCGAGAACTGCATGGCCGTGCCCGGCGTACATACCCGCAACCTGTTGGTGACCAACATGCGGGGCGTTGATGCGGCAGTGATCGCGGAACACGCGATTGCCCTGACCCTGGCTCTGGCGCATGGCCTCGATACTTTCGCCGTCGACACGTCGAAAGGCGCCTGGAGTGGAGAGCACGGCG
>DATBCZ010000271.1:0-5905 GCA_036270175.1 Steroidobacteraceae bacterium
CAGTACCGAGGCCGTGATCGCCCGCAACCCCGATATCATCGTGGCGTCGGCGCCGCCCGGCGAGGGGGCGGGTTGGCTCGCTGAATGGAAGCGATTTGGAAGCCTCAACGCTGTGCGAACCGGGCGGCTCGTCGCGTTCGAGGATCAGAGACTCAATCGGCTGGGGCCGAGTGTCGTGCTGGCGACGGAAGCGTTGTGCAAGGCGCTGGCGGCGGCCGGTGGTGCTCGTAGCGACGCCGCCGGCCGCGCCGGTGTCAGTCGCGAAAGTTATTGAACTGCAGCGGCATCTCCACCTTCGATGCACGTAACAGTTGGATCGCGGACTGCAGGTCGTCGCGGCTCTTGCCGGTGATGCGAACCTTGTCGCCCTGGAGACTGGCCTGCACCTTGAGCTTCGAGTCCTTGATGATGCGGATCAGTTTCTTGCCCACTTCCTGGTCGAGGCCTTGTTTGAGGATCACATCCTGCTGGGCCGAGGCGAGGTTCGTGACGGCGTCTTTGACTTCGAGGCAGCTCAGGTCGATGCCGCGCTTGGAGAGGCGCAGCTTCAGGATCTCCAACATCTGCTTGAGCTGGAAATCCACTTCCGCCTTGAGTTTGACGGTGAACTCCTCCAGCTCGAACACCGCGCCGGTGTCCTTGAAGTCGAAGCGCTGACCGAGCTCGCGGTTGGCCTGATCGACCGCGTTGGCGACTTCATGGGCATTGAGCTCGGAGACGGTGTCGAAGGAGGGCATTGTTGGGCCTCGGGCGCGTTGAGGCCGCGATTGTGCCGCAGCGGGGGCGCATTAGTCACACCGCGCCGCGGGGCACGTCAGGCGGGGTGATGCTTCGTAAACGGGTTATGCGTGGGCGCCAGCTTGCCGTAGGTCCAGCCCAGCACGCCGCCGTAGAGGACATGCAGCGCCAGCGTGACCAGAGGCGCGAAGACCGACAGCTGGAAGCCGAAATACCCGGCGCCAGCGGCCGGCAGGAACACCAGCATCACCACGAGCCAGCTGACGATGCCGTAGAGAACGCCGCTTTTCGTGTGAGTATCGGCCCCGAGGCGCGGTTCGATGTACGAGAAAAATCCACCCAGAACGACCGACCCGATGATGATGTGCAGGGCCCAGCCCAGCGCGTACTGTGACGTTGGCTCGTCCAGCAGCGTCAGCAGCATCCGCGTCAGCTCCAGCTGAGGCTCAAATCCGGTGGCGCCAATTAGCAGCATCACCACCGACAGCACCGCCGTAGCCACACCTCCTGCCACTGTTCCCTTGATTACATCGCTCATCAATTGCACACCGCCATGTCTCAATTCGAACGCCTCCCCCTCAATGGGGTTCCGCTGAATAATCTAACGTCGCACGGGCTGAGCGGGTTGACTGTGCGCCCGTGCACATTGAGTGCGCTCCCTTGCCTGCCGGGCCGCACCGCTACAGGTCAACTGAGACTACTTGGCTTTTGGCAGCTCTGCCTCGAGCTTTTTCCGATTTTTGCGTGTGAGTTCCATGAATCGGGGCGTAAGACCAATGTCTTCGAAGATCGGGTCACCCTGCTCGTCACTCGAGATCACCTTTTTGCCGGCGACGTAAGGCATGGAGGTCTCGATCTCCTGCAGCGCCGTGGCCAGCAGATCGGTGATGATCTGCTCGGGTGTGCGCCCGGGGAACATTTCGGCCAGAGCGGCGAGGCGGGCGGCATCGTCGAGCGGCAGGCGGACGGCGTATTCCGTCGCGGTGCGGGGCTGTGCCGCGGTCTCACGCCAGTTCGCGAGCAGGTCTTTGAAACTCATTGGGGGTCTTCGGTCAGTCGCTGCGGGGGCGGCTATTTTAGCCGACGGGGGCCGGGACGTTTCACCCAATCCTTGGATTGCCTTGACGGCCAAGCCGGGGCCCGGCGATACTCGGCCGCACATGTCGCAGCAGTTCAACAACTTGACGGTCTGGTGGTGGCGCACCTCACATACGGAGTGGGCGGCCCGCTAGTTTCGCGCGACTAAACGAATCTCACGGCTTGCAAAAAACCCATCTCCGGAATGACCCCGGGATGGGTTTTTTGTTGCCTGTGAGGTTTGCGGTATTCGGTCTATCGGTATTGGAGAGAGCGTTGAAACCGCCATTCGATATTGCGGGTGATCTGGACACGCCAGTGTCGGCCTTTATGAAGCTTGCGAGCTTCGCGCCGCGCTTCCTACTCGAAAGCGTGGAGGGGGGCGAGCGCCTGGCGCGCTACTCGTTCATCGGGTTCGGCAACGGACTGGAGGTCCGTCTCGACCGTGGCGGGTTCACCATCGGCGGTGAGCGCCGGCCGATACCGAGCACCCGGGCCGAGTTGCTTGCCGGATTGCGCACGGCGCTGCAACGGGCACCCCAGCCACAACCCGACATCGCGGGTGTGCCGCTCGCGGGTGGCTTGGTCGGCTACTCGTCATACGATGTGGTGCGCTTCTTCGAGCGATTGTCCGCCCGAACAGGATTCGAGAGTGGTGTTCCGGCCCTGCACTACGTGGCGCCACGCTCGCTGTTGGTTTTTGATCACCTGACCCGCGGGATTGCCCTGGTTCATGCCGGCTCCGAGGAGGAGCGGCGTTCCTTGCGGAACGAGGTCGTCCGCGCGTTGCGCGGTGGCTTGCCGAACCACGCGCGCGCCGGAAAGTATTCGCCGCCGGTAGCAGGGTACAGTCGTGCCGACTACATGAGTGGTGTCAGGCGTACGCAGGAGTACATCGCGGCCGGAGACGTCTATCAGCTGGTTCTGTCCGCACGTTTCTCGGGTCGTCACGAGCTCGATCCCTTTCAAGCCTACCGCGCTCTACGACTCATCAATCCCTCGCCCTACATGTATTACTGCGCACTGGGCGATGTCACTGTCGTCGGCTCGTCGCCGGAGGCGTTGGTGAAGCTGAAAGGCGGTCGGGCGCAGCTACGGCCGATCGCGGGGACGCGGCCCCGGTCGGACGATCTCGCGGTAGACATGGCGCGTGAGCAGGAACTTCGCGCTGACCCTAAAGAGAACGCCGAGCACATCATGCTCGTCGACCTCGCGCGCAACGACCTCGGCCGCGTCGCTATGCCGGGGAGCGTGCACGTGGAGCCCTACCGGGCCATCGAGCGCTACAGTCATGTCATGCACATCGTAAGTGGTGTGCATGGTGAGCTTGCGCCGGGCTGCGATGCCTTCGATCTCTTTGCGGCTGCCTTCCCGGCCGGCACTCTGGTCGGTGCGCCGAAGGTGCGCGCCATGCAGATCATCGACGAGCTGGAGCCCGAAAGTCGCGGACTTTACGGTGGGACAGTGGGCTATTTCGGTGCTCGCGGTGACATGGACCAGGCGATCACCATTCGTACACTGGTGTTCAAAGGCGATGAATATAGCTATCAGGCCGGCGCCGGCATCGTTGCCGACAGCGTGCCTGAAACCGAGCATGAGGAAGTGCTGGCGAAAAGTGCCGCCATGGTTCGCGCACTCGAGATTGCTGGGGGTACCGGCCTATGAAGCCGCGGCTGCTGTTGATTGATAACTACGATTCGTTTACCTACAACCTCGTGCAGGCGTTCCTCGTGCTCGGCGCGGACGTGCACGTGTATCGCAATGACGCGATGACCGTCGACGAGGCGCTCGCGTTCGCGCCGTCTCATCTGTGCATCTCCCCGGGTCCCGGCACTCCTTACGATGCCGGCGTGTCGATGGACATGATTCGCGCGTTTGCCGGGCGCCTGCCGGTGTTGGGAGTGTGTCTCGGTCACCAGTCGATCGTGGAGGTGTTCGGGGGTAAGGTTGTGCGCGCTGGGCGTCTCATGCATGGCAAGACGTCCGTCATTCAACACGATGGCAACACGTTGTTCACGGGGTTGCCGCAGCCGTGTGAGGTGGGCCGGTATCACTCCCTTATCGCCGCGCCGGAGACTCTGCCGCCGGAACTCGAGGTGAGCGCACGGACCGCGGAGGGCGAGATCATGGCTGTGCGTCATCGCGCATTGATGGTGGAGGGTGTGCAGTTTCATCCAGAAAGCATCCTGACACCCGACGGGCCGGCGCTGCTGCAAAACTTCCTTGCCTTCACCGGGGGAGAGCGGGCGCGCGGGTCGTCAATTGGAGCGGGTGATGTCGTCTCCGCGTGACTTTCTGGAGCGCCTGCTCGAGCGCCGCGATCTTTCGCAGGTCGAGGCGGAGGAATTGCTCGCTCATCTGACGAATCCGGAAGGGTCGCCCGTCATCGCGGGTGCAATTCTAGCGGCGTTGCGGACGAAGGGCGCTGTCGCAGACGAACTGCGCGGATTCGCCTCGGCAATGCGTCGCCTGGCACGCAGACCTGCGATTCCCGCCGGGCTGCGTGCTATCGATATCGTGGGGACCGGGGGCGACGCATCCGGTAGCCTCAATATTTCAACAGGAAGTGCACTGTTGACTGCTGCGTGCGGTGTGCCCGTATTGAAACATGGCAATCGCTCGATCTCGAGCCGTGCGGGCAGCGCGGATGTGCTCGAGGTGCTCGGCATGAAGATTCCGCTCGATGAGCAGGGTGTGGCTGACTGCCTCGCCGCGGCGAATTTCACGTTTCTGTTCGCGCCTCATTATCACCCGGCGATGAAGGCCATCGCGCCGGTGCGGGCGGCGTTGGGTGTGCGCACGATATTCAACATCCTCGGCCCGTTGACCAATCCCGCGGGGCCGCCGTTCCACCTCATCGGCGCGTTCAGTCTCGATGTGGCCAAACTCATCGCGGAGACGATCGCGGGCATGCCGATTGAGCGGACCTTCGTGGTCCACGGCGCTGAAGGTTGGGATGAGCCGACGCCTATCGGGCCTTTCACGGTATTCGATGTTCGTCCGGGTCGGGTGGAGGTGGCGATACGACGGCCCGAGGACTATGGCTTCGGCCCTTGTAAGTCCGCTGACCTTGCCGGGGGCGACGCGCGGCACAACGCTGGCGAGTTGAAAGCGGTGTTGGAGGGGCGGGATCGGGGGCCGCATAGGGATTGTCTGTTGCTTGGGACGGCGTTGGCGCTCGAGGTTGTGGGGGAAGTGCGGCACCCGCGCGAGGGTGTTGAGCGCGCAGCGCAGGCGATTGAGAGTGGCGCGGCGCGGCGGGTGTTGGAGGCGTTGGCGCAATGAGCGGGGATTTTCTCGAACAAATGGCTGCGGGAAGCTGGCAGCGAGTGGACGCGGCGCGGCGCGTGTGCTCTGACGCGGATCTGTTGGCACGGGCGTTTGCTTCGCCGCTTCCGCCGCGGTTGCGGCGGCATCCTGCGGGCTTCGATCTCATCGCGGAGATGAAGTTGCGTTCGCCGGCGGTCGGGCAGCTCAAGTCGGGTGAGGAGGATGTCAGCGCGCGAGTAAGCGCGTACGCGCGGGCGGGTGCCGCGGCTGTGTCGGTGTTGACGGAGCCGAGTCGCTTCGACGGCTCGATGGCGCACCTCGAACTCGCCACGCAGGTTTTGACGCCGCTGGGCGTGCCGGCGATGCGGAAGGACTTTCTCGTCGATCGTTACCAGGTCACGGAGGCGCGTCTTGCAGGCGCTGGCGGTGTGCTTGCGATCCTGCGCATGCTGCCGAGGGAGGCACTCGACGCCCTCATCGAGCGAGCGCGCGAATTGAAGCTGTTCGTGCTGTTAGAAGCCTTTGACGAAAGCGACATCGAGCTGATGCATGCGATTGTTGAGCAGCATGCGCCGAGCGGCGTCGAGATGTTGGCTGGCGTGAACTGCCGCGACCTGACGACCTTGCAGATCGTTCCCCGACGGCTCGACGAGTTGGCGCACCTGCTGCCGACGTCGGTGCCACGCGTGGCCGAGAGCGGAGTTGTTACGGCCGAGGATGCGCGTCGCCTTGCCGCGGCGGGCTATGAGCTCGCGCTCGTCGGAAGCGCGCTGATGCAGGGGGGAGATCCTCGCGCGTTGGCGGCCGCGATGTTGGATGC
>DATBCZ010000272.1:0-3334 GCA_036270175.1 Steroidobacteraceae bacterium
GAGTCGATGCGGAAGGGCTTCCTGCAATACTTCGCGCCGAACGCGGCCGCTCACTACCTCGAAGGCGCGGTGAACGTGCCACCTGCGAAAGTTATTCTCGCGCACGATATCCCCGGCCCCGGTCTCGTCTATCAAGACGGCAACATCCGGGTGACGGCCGTCGAGAACTGTCATTATCACTTCTCGAAAGGCTCGCCCGGTTACGGTTGGCAGCAGTCGTTTGCCTTCCGGTTCCAGACACCCGACCGGGCGATCGTTTTCAGTGGCGATACGGGTCCGTGCGGCGACGTACCAGCGCGAAGCGGCTGCCGGTGCGATGTAACTCGTGAATCGCCTGATTCTACGGGCGGGCGGTTAGTGCGCCGGCGGCTGAATGATTTCAATCCGGTTGCCGGCGGGGTCGATCGCGAATCCCAACATCGACTTATTGAATGCACGCGGCGCGCCGTCCATCTTACCTCCGGCTGCCGTGACCGCGGCGATGGTAGCCGTAAGGTCTGTCACCGTGAATATCAGATGGGGCACCGTATCCTTGCTATCGTCGGATTCCCGGCGGATGACAATGATCCCCGGATTCTTGTTCTCCTTGGCCGCACTGACTGAATCGCCGAAATTCAGCATGATCTCGAACAGGTTGGGCAACTCGAGACGGTTGGTCTCCTGCAGGCCGAAGACCGACTGGTAAAACTTGGCGACCTTGGGCGCATCCGCGGCACCCACTCGCGCACCAAACAGGGCGGCGGCGTGAGCCCCCGAGGCTAGAAGCAGTGCTGCGGCGGTGGCCGTCAGCATCGATATGGTTCTTCGCATGGAATTCCCCCTCCAGTTAAGTGGCATATCTTAGGAGGAAACGGGTTGACTCGCGGCCCCGCGTCGTCAAACCGTCCGCTGGCCGGACGCGTGGGCCTCGCGGCAGGAGCGACATGTGGCGCAGCGCGTGGCATTGTCCGCATGTTTGGGGACCGAGCAGGCGCTCGGCGGATACGTGCCCCCGCCGGTTGGTTAGCGGCTCCCAAGTGCTTACGCAGCCGCTCCGAACAACGCCCCGACGGCTGTGGTCAGTGCCATGGCGAGCGCGCCCCAGAAAGTTACGCGGAGTGCGCCTTTTGTTGGGCTTGCGCCGCCCGCGCGAGCGGCTAACGCGCCGAGGACCCCGAGGCAGATCAGTGAGGTTCCCGAGACTATGACGATCACTCCCGACACTGGAGCCACAACGGTAACTAGAAGAGGCATGGCTGCACCAACCGCAAAGCTGGTTGCAGATGCCAACGCAGCTTGAATGGGACGCGGGCGCAGAGCCTCGGAGATGCCGAGTTCATCGCGCGCGTGCGCACCTAACGCGTCATGTGCCATCAATTGCTCGGCGACTTGTTTCGCGAGCGACGGATCGAGCCCACGCGCGACATAGATCGCCGCCAGTTCTCGGTGCTCGCCCTTGTCGTCTGCTTTGAGCTCTGCGCGCTCACGCTCGAGGTCGGCGTGTTCGGCATCGGCCTGGGATTGCACTGATACGTATTCGCCGGCAGCCATCGACATGGCGCCGGCCACCAGGCCGGCGGCCCCGGAAACGAGCACGCTGCCGTGACTGGCATGCGAGGCTGCGACGCCCAGCATCAGGCTCGATGTGGACACGATGCCGTCGTCTGCCCCCAACACGGCGGCACGCAGCCAGCCTACGCGTCCTGTGCTATGTAGTTCGTCGTACGTGGCGGGCATTGTCGAGGGCTCCTTGTTCTGTTTCAGTACACTATTCTACCTGTAAGCGGTATGGCCCCTGCCGAAAACTACGGTTCAGGCCCGGCCTTGAGCGGATACCCCGCTTCACGCCAAGCCTTCACACCCCCGTCCAATGCCACGGCACGCTGGTAACCCATTTCGCGCAGTGTTGCAGTCGCGAGTGTCGATATCCGGCCAAACTCGCAACACGAAACGATCCGGCGCACCGGGTCAGGTAAATCCTGATTGACGCGAAGCTCCAATTGGCCGCGTGGCAGCAGCCTTGCGCCTGGGATATGGCCCGCCTCGTAGGCATCGCGTTCCCGGACATCGAGAATGATCAACTCGTTGGTCCCGGCGTCGGCGCGCGCTTTTAACTCCGCGAGAGACATGAACGGCACAGTCGACGCCGCCTCGGCGAGCATCTGCGCGACGGTTTTGCCACCACTCATGTTGGTGCGCAATGCCTCCGTGAGGTGAGTTGGCATACTGAGATTCAGGTTGCGCATCATCTCGACAAACGCTGCGCGATCGTGAACCTGCAGTCGGGGATTGCCGGCAAGTTCCTGCGCGATTGTTGAATGGTCGCGGCCTTTGTATTCGTGCGCGGGGTGCACCTTTAGCGCCGGGTCGAGCTTCAGGACACGATTGAACAGACTGTCGTAGAGCGCCTCCGGATCCCCGCTCGGCAGATCGGTTCTTCCCGTCGCACCGATCAGTAAGGTATCACCCGTGAATACGCGATCTTCCACGCTCAGGCACATGGAGTCGAGCGTGTGCCCGGGTGTGTGAAGGACCTGCAGCCGAAGACTTCCCAGTACCAGCATCTCGCCGTCGTCGAGTCGCAAATCCACGAATGGCGCAGGGCTCGAACGATGCATCGAGATGGGCACGCCGAGCCGCCTCGCGACCTCGCGGGTCGCTGAAAAATGGTCGGCGTGAGTATGGGTGTCAATCAGGTGGTGAATCCGCAAACCGTCACGTGCCGCCAAGGCAAGATATCGATCGATGAGACTGATTTCCGGATCAATGAGCACAGCCGCGCAGCTTTGCGCGCAACCGACCAAGTACGACTGGCAGCCCCCGGCACTGAGATGTTCGAAGATCACCGCGTCCCCCATGCTCGCGTGCGAGCGCTCTCTTTCTAGGTGAGTGTACCACCCCACCTCGTTCAGCCGGGTGGCCCCCATTGCCGGGACGAATACGGCCCCGGTGGGGACGAGACGGGCTCGAGCCGTAACAAACCACCCTCGAGGCGAGATACGCTGTCAGCCATACCGGCCCCATAAAGGAGCTCTGGTGAAACTATCGAAATCTGTGATCGGACTCGCTGGCCTCGGTCTGCTCATCGCGTTGCCGGGCGTCAGGGCGGCAGGCGCTTCCAAGCTAGATCCGACTCCCCAACAGATGCGTGCGGCCGCGCTCGATCGAGCGGGCGAGGCCGATGTGCTGACGGTGCATACTCTGCCGGTACCTTCACCCGCGGATGGCGAGATACTCATAAGGGTCGACACCGCCGGGGTGGCAGTCTGGGACGTGAGTATCCGGCGTCATCCGGAGAGCATCCAGAACTCGCGCTTGCCGTTAGTTCTTGGGACGGACGCGGCGGGGGTGGTGG
>DATBCZ010000273.1:0-10464 GCA_036270175.1 Steroidobacteraceae bacterium
AGTTGCAAAATCTTCTTACCGTACAGTTTCTTCCCGCACGGCTCTCTTTTGGCTGCGGTGCTTCTTACCACGTGCCTCGCGGGATGTCCGACACCGCCGCGCGCACCCGCTCCGCCAGCCGGACAGTCCGCCCCGTTACCGTCACCCCTGCCGGCACATGAGGGGCGCCCGTATGACATCGCCTCGACCGACTCATTGCTGACAATACAGGCTTTTCGCCGTGGTGCGCTTGCCAAGGCCGGCCACAATCATGTCATCGCCTCGCATGCCTTGCGCGGTACCTTTTATGTGCCCGCCGATCTTGCACGTACGACCTTTGAGGTCCACATGCCGGTGACGGAGCTCACCGTCGACGAGGCGGTGCTGCGCTCAAAGGAGAACCCCGAAGAGTTCCCGCCCGATATTCCGGACTCGGCGAAGGACGGAACGCGCCGGAACATGCTTAGCGGAGCACTGCTCGACGGGGAGCGCTACCCGGAGATCGTGCTGCGGTCTGAACGTCTCGAGCAAGCTCCCGACGGATCCGGTGCGCAATGGACCGCACACGTGCAGGTTACCGTGCGAGACCGTACGAGCTCAGTTGTCGTACCTGTGCACTACGAACAGCATGACGATCAGATCGTTCTCTCTGGCGAGTTCCCGCTCAAACAGACCGATCTCGGCCTCACGCCTTTCAGCGCGTTGCTGGGGGCGTTGCAGGTCGTCAACGAGATGAAGATTCGGTTTCGCATCGTCGCGCGGGCGGCGCCGACACAAACCGGGCACTGACCGGGCGGCCTATCGCAGCCCCATCTCCGCCAACAGCTCGTCAGCCTTGTACACCTTGCGCAGCCCCTCGACCATGATGGCCGGGTGCACCGCAACCGAGCGATTCAACTCCGGGTCGAACCAATAGGAGCCGGCGATCGAATGGATGTTGCCGTCGAACATCAGTCCGACCAGCCGCCCTTGCGCATCCAGGAGCGGGCTGCCTGAGTTGCCCCCGACAATGTCGTTGCTGGTGGAGAGGTTGAATTTCGTTGCCAGGTCGAGCTGTCCTTTGGCGGCGAGCCAGCTCTCCGGAACCTTGAAAGGCTCCTGCCCCGTGGCACGCGTGTAGAAGCGCGAGAGATAGGTGAAGGGCTCGATCTCCCGGCCATCCTCTTTCCACCCCTGCACCGTCCCGAAGCTCAGTCGCAGGGTAAATGTAGCGTCCGGCGCGACGCTCGTACCGTAGGCGCGAAAGCGGGCCTGGGCGATCTGCTCCGAGGCTGCGCGCACGGGCGCCTCCACTTCATCCTCGAAACGCTTGCGCACGGCGCGGGCCGCGGGATCGACGAGCCGCGCGAGCTCGATCAGTGGATCATGCGATGCGTCGACTGCCTGTGCGCCGCCATTCCATAGCTGCATGCGTACCTGTGGGTTGGCGAGGGTCGAGCCGGCAATAACCCGAGCGGCGAGCGAGTCGGGCGAGTCCTTGGCGAGCAGCTTCTCCACGATTTCGGCGTCCGGCCCGAGCCACTCACGCATCCGCTCCAGGGAGAAGGACAGTGTGAGGTTCTCGAGCTCGGGGTAAACAGGGACCGGGGCTTTCAACTGCTGCTCGATACGCGGCAGGGCCGTGTCGCGGTATTCGCGAAGGCGCTCACCGTTGGGTTTCTGACGCTCCTGGGCACCGCGGACCAGCGTTCGAGCATAGTTATAGAGTCTGCTGTTGAACCCCGCCCCTTGCTCGAGAAAGGTGTAGGGAAGCGCCAGCTCGCGCTCGGTCTGCTCTGCTTTCGCGATCTGCTCCCAGGGGTCGGGGCCAGCGCTCCCCGCCTGCGCTTTGAGCGTGGCGCGCAGTGCTGACTCTTCCTCGCGCTTGTGTTGTAACAGGCGCTCGTCCAGCAGGGCGTCCAACAACTTGCGCCGCACCTTGATGGAGTTCTCCAGGCCCAGCAGGGGGCTTTCGACGATGCGGTGTGCTTCGGGGCTGGTCTTCCCATATTGGATATAACGGCCGCGGAGCTCTGCGGCGCGCAGCAGCCATTGCGGCAGGAATTCGTCACGCAGTTCCTGCAGTTCCGCTACGGTAAGGAGGCGGTCAGTGGCGCCGGGATGTCCGGAAACAAACACGGGCTCGCCGGGCTTCGGGCCCTCCGGCCGTATGCGCAAATATGTTGGGGTGACCGCAGGTTTTCCATGTGCGTCGTACGCACGCAACACGGACATGTCCAGGCACCAGCGTGGAAACTGAAAATTGTCCGGGTCGCCTCCGAAGGCGGCAATGTCTTCCTCAGGCGCAAAGACCAGCCGCAGATCATCGTAGCGTTTGTATTTGTAGAGCCAGTACTGGCCACCCTGGTAGAGATTCACGGATTCGCATTTGAGCGCTCCGGTCTTCGCCTTGGCACTGTCGCGCTCGCAGCTCTGCTCGAGTTGAGTCAGCAGTTTCTTGCGGGCATCGTTCGCGGCCTGGGAATCGAGATTGCGGGTTGCCGCGGCGACCTTTTCCGTGATGTTTTCCATCGCCATGAGGACATCGCCGACCTGCGTCGTGCAGCGGAGTTCCTTGTCACGCGTGCGCGCCAGGTAGCCGTCTTTGACGAGGTTCTTCGTGTTGGTGGAGTTTTCATCCAGGCAGCTGTCGGCACAGTGATGGTTGGTGAGGATGAGTCCCTCTGGCGACACGAATGATGCCGTACATCCCGACAAGCGCACCGTCGAGGTCCGAGCGCGATCCAACCACGCCTGTGTAATATCCACGCCGTGTCGCTGTTTGACGAGTGCCTCGGGAAAATCGTGAAAGGTCCACATGCCTTCGTCGGCGAAAGCAGGCAGGGCCAGCATCAGGATCAGAAGAGCGGGCAGTTTTCTTGTTGCCATTCAGCTTTCACTTTGCAGGAGGAGCAGCGGTGTGCCTTCGGGGGATTCGATGAGAGCGTTTCTGGAGGCGTCCAATCCACGGGGGAGCTCTGCGGAGAACGAGATCCCTGACTCGCGGAGGCGCGCAATGCGTGCGGACATGTCTGAGTCGGTGAAAACGAGCATCGGCCGGTCCAGCGTGCGCGGACGATGGAACGCAATGTTGAGATAGTCGCTCGTCAGTGGCAGGTGGACGTAGGGCATGTCCGATTCATCCGTGGCCACGAAGCCAAGGGGTTCCCAGAATTCCTTGGCGGTCTCGAAGTTCGCCACCGGCATGCTGAACTCGTCGAAGTAACCGCACAACGACATTTTTACCGGGCTGCGCGCGACCGGTGAGTAGGTGCGCGCCTCCAGAACCGAGATCGGCTGCCCGAAAGGATCCCGAAATCCGATCTCGTTGAAGATCTCGGGGTCGATGTGACACACGGTGAGCGGGATGTCCCGGGTCTCAAATCCGGGAACGAGCCCCGCTACCTCGGGGTGTACGAAGGTTACGGCGGGTGAGGTAAAGCGGCGCTGGTGGAGGCCGAGGAAAAGCCGTCCGTCGGTGAGAACGCCGTAAGGATGGGACCACGTGTCCGTGGTCGTGGCCTGGCAGAAGCCGAGCTGCTCGTAAAATTCGACGGACGCCCGGATGTCGGCAGTCTCGACGCTGATCTCGTGGAAATGTCCGAGCACGCTCGTCGCCGCTAGGAGCCTGTCTCAGTAATGATCGCCGTAGCGAGGGCGCCCCAGATCGAGCAGCTTTCTGCGATCGTTTCCCGCGCATAGCACGGCTCTATGGAAGGGAAGCGATCGCAAAAAGATGCCGATCTGGGGCGGCCGCAGTAGGCGAGCATTAGCCAGACAGGCTCCTAACCCGCCGCACTCTAGCCCTCCGCGCTCAGTGCGATGGCGGTGCGGACGAACTCCTCGTGCGCGCTGATCCGGAAATCGGCCAGTACTGCCGAACGGATGCGCCGCGCCTGGTCGATGAGGTAGGTCGCGCGCCGCACGCCAAATCCTAGCGGGCCCATGACGTCGTACATTTTCACGACCACCTTTTCGGTGTCCGACAGGAGCGTGAACGGCAGGTTGTATTTCTCGCGGAATTTCTGGTGGGTCTCGGGACTCTGCGGGCTCACCCCGGCGACCGCGAGACCGGCGCCTTGAATGGCTTCATGCAGGTCGCGGAAGGAGCACGCCTCCTTGGTACACCCCGGCGTAAAGTCAGCTGGATAAAAATACAGGATCAGCGGCCCGCGCCGTAGCAGCGTGCTCAGCGACAGGGGCTCTCCCGTGTGATCCGGCAGAGTAAATTCTGGTGCTCGACCACCCAAATCCAGCATTGCCCCGACTCCCCGCAAGCGCTGCTACGCGTCTTTAGTCCCGATCATAGCCTAGGGGTAAAGAAGGAGTGGCGTCCCCGGCCGGAATTGAACCGGCGACCCCTCGCTTAGGAGGCGAGTGCTCTATCCGCTGAGCTACGGGGACGACGATTTCGACCCGGGGAAATTGGTGGAGCGGAAGGGGATCGAACCCTCGACCTTCGCATTGCGAACGCGACGCTCTCCCAACTGAGCTACCGCCCCACGACAAGGGCGGCGATTCTAGCCATCGCGATCCGGGACGTCCAATGGAGTTTTGTGGTGCGCGTCTCGCCACGTACCCATTCAATTAATGAGCCGCAGCACACTAGCGCGTCCGAACGTCGGGATGCTCACCACGTACAGAGTGTCGTGCTCTTTCTCCGTCACAGGCCCGACCTCGATACCACTCAGTTCCTGAACGAGTTGCGGCACGTTATTTCCATTGCCCACGAACAGGACCGATTCTTTATCGTGTCCTCGCGTCAGGCGACTCGCCATGGCGCCAACGTCCCCACTCGGAATGACAACCGGTCGTTTGCCGAGACGGTCGGCGAGAGGTGTGATCACCTGCTGTGCATGACGTGCATCACTTACGTAGATGGCGTCGATACGCCCCACCCCGCTTTTCTCACCTAGCATCTCAGCAAGCCTCTCCGCGCGCTGCTCGCCCTCGGGGGAAAGAGGCGGGTCATCAATAGTGCCGGCCTCCTTCTCAACCGGACGCACGAGCACCACCACGGTGGTCGTAGCAGAGCGATAAATAACGAAAGCCACGATGAGCGCAAAAACGACCGCCAGCATGGTGAGCCAGACGGGTGCGAGAAACGGGCGGCGGTGACGGGTTACGGCGGGAGCTTCCATCGCGCAATGATAGCAAGCCCCTACACTACAACTGCAGACAATCAACCAAACTGAAACCCGGAGATGGGCTTCCCGAGCAGCGGCTCGTTGTAGGTGCGCCGGCCACGGTCCTCACCTGCGGCACCCGCTGCAACCATGAGGGGAATCAGGTGTTCGGGGCGGGGATGCGCGGCACGAGCGCCGGGCGCTTGATGCCATGCCGCGAGCTTGCGTTCGCGCGCCGCGGAATCCGAGTCGGTGACCGCGTCATTCAGCCAGCTATCGAAGTCTGTCGCGGCACGCAGAGCGCGCGGATCACTACTGTAGAGGTCGCGCAGATTGTGATAGCTCATACCGCTGCCAACAATCAGAACACCCTCATCGCGCAACGGCGTCAGGGCGCGGCCCAGACTCAAGTGAGTCGCCGCATCCAGATTACGATTCAACGACATCTGTACCATCGGCACATCCGCATCCGGATAGACGAGCTTGAACGGAATGAAGACGCCGTGATCGAGACCTCGCTCAGGTTCCTCGTCAGACGGAATATCTGCCGCGGCGAGCAACTCCCGCACGCGCCGTGCGAGCGGTGGAGCACCCGCAACGGGATAAGCGAGGCGATACGTGTGCTCAGGAAAGCCATAGTAATCGAATAGCAGCGGCGGCCGTGTCGCGGTGTTTACCGTCGGCCGTTCCGTTTCCCAATGTCCCGAGACCACGAGCACGCTGCTCGGCCGCGAGCCCAACGAGGCGTCGATGCCTCTCAAGTACGCCGCCATCCGATCCCACAGATCCCGCGGCAATCCGGGCGGTGTATCCATGAAAAAGCATGGCCCTCCACCGTGAGGAATATAGAGCGACGGCAGGCGACCCGAGGTTCGGCTCATAATTTGCGTCTCCTCATTTCCAGTCCCGTCGGAGCTCATTCAGTGTCACGTCTCATCGTCCTCGCCGTGGCAAGCGTCGCGGTTGCAGCCGCGCAAGCCGCGCCGCCTAGTTTAAGACAATCTTCACTACGAAAAATCACTGTAGATGCAGCCGTGACCACTGGCGCCTTGCGCTCGCTCCAGGGAGTGGACGGTGCGCCGGGTCCAGGCGGCCACAAGCCCGAAAACTTCACCTTCGGCGGTTGGAACATGAAGGACGACGTCGACGCCTCGGCGGGCTACCGGCGTGCCCGTATCGACCTCGTTCGCACCCATGACGGCTACGGTCCCGGCGACATCGATGCGAAATTCGAAAGCGCGGAGGCTCCCGGCGGCGCCCTCATTTCCGCCCGACGGGATGTGTTCACCCTTTTTCCCGATCCCGGCGCCGATCCCGACAACCCCGCGAGCTACCGCTTCGGACCCACGGACAAGCTCATCAGCTCGATCGAAAAGGTCGGTGCGCAGGTGCTGTTCCGCGTCGGCCGCAGCGAGGGCGCCGATCCCAGGCCGCCGGCCGACTTCGATCGTTACGCCGCGATCGTCAAGCACATCGTGCTCCACTATAACCAGGGCTGGGCGAATGGCTTCCACTATGGCATCCGCTACTGGGAGATCTGGAATGAGCCGGACCTCGGCAAGCTGTTCTGGACTGGTACCGCCCAACAATACTTCGACCTGTACGGAAAGTTGGCCCGCGCCATAAAGTCGGCGGACCCCAAGGCGCTCGTCGGTGGACCGGCGATCGCCAAACCAAACGACGGCACACCGTATCGCGACGAGTTCATGCGCGAGACCCGCGCGACCCATACGCCGCTCGATTTCTACTCCTGGCACTGGTACGCGACCGACTCGAACGATCCCCGCGACTTCAATCGTATCGCCGCGGACCTGCGCACCCGCTTGGACAACTATGGCCTCACCCGCACCCGATCCTTTCTAACAGAATGGAATTACGGACTCTCCGATCCGCCTCCCACCCCCCTCGTGCGCGCGAGCTTCGTAACGAGCGCCCTCATCTATATGCAGGACGCGCCGATCGATGCAGCGACGCTCTACCGTGCGGACAACGTGTTTGGCCCCGACGGTGCTACACCTGACAAAACCGGGCAGGCACTCATCGCACTCGGGCAGATGAAGACCACGCCAGCGCGCCTCAAGGTTGTTGGCGCCGACGCGGACGGCTTCGCTGTCGAGGCCGGACGGTCCGGCGACGGTCGACTCGTACGGATCCTCATCAGCAATTATCAGATCCCCGCGCAACTCCTCGGACGTCGCAAGGGCGACGACGTGTTGCATGTACCCCCGGTCTTCGACGTGAGCCTGTTGTCGAGACGCGATGTCGATTACCACGACAACGGCGGCTTCGACCTCACGGTGCAGCATCTCCCCACCGACCGCTCGTATGTCGTCGAGCGCTGCCGTATTACCGCGCAGGATGATTTCAAGCCAGTCCGTACGATGATCGCCCGCGACGCCGCGATACGCATCACGGAGCCACTCCCACCCCCTGGAGTAGAACTCATCACCGTGCGCGCGGTGGATCCGCGGGACGCGCTGGGCCCACAGGAGAAGCCCGGGGAGCGCGGGCCACCACACTGCGGTGCAACATAGAATCCGCCCTTTTTGGGTCGTTGGTCGAGGACATCACAGGCTTAGCCGTCAACTCTCTGTAATCTAGACCTTTGGCAGGTCGCGGACTCAGCGGGGAACGTTAAATGCGGTCAGGCGGGCAAACCACCGTCATCCAGCGCGTGCTGGAACGGCGTGCACAGCAGCCGCCGACTATCGAGGACGATACGTCCTCGACCATTGCCGTGATGTTGCGCTGCCTGCCCCCGCCGCGTGCCCTCCTCGCTGTCGGCGACCTCGCGCTATCCGATCAGATTCAGAGCCGCATTACGCCAGACGTTCTCGACTTAGAGACCGCCGACGACGATGGCGCGGCCATCCAACTGTTCAAGGCCGAATTCCGGCCCGTCATACTGACGGACAGCCTGGAGTTGATTCGCCGCCTGCGCTCACAACAGGCGGATCGCGCGCCGTTCGTTCTCTATATCTCCGAGCTCGATGAAGGCAGTGAGCGCGAAGCCGGGCTCATCGCGGGCGCCGATGATTGCGTCGGGCGCCGCTCGCCGGAGACCGAACTGCGCGCGCGTGTTGGTGCCGCGCGCCGCATAGCCGAGCTCGAAGCGGTGCTCCGCATTGCGCTCATCGAAAATCGCAAGCTCTCCACGACAGACGACCTGACACGAGTGGCGAGCCGACGCTTCTTCCGCAAACACTTTCCACGCGAGGTGGAGCGCGCCGCACGTTATGGCCGCTCGCTGTCGCTGATCCTTTGCGACATCGACTTCTTCAAGACCGTCAACGATACGCTCGGACACGCCGGCGGCGACCAGGTGCTCGCACAATTCGGAGCCCGCCTGCAACAATTTCTACGTCGCGGCGTCGACTGGGTGGCACGCATCGGGGGCGAAGAGTTCGCCATCGTGTTGCCCGAGACCGGCTACGAGCCCGCACTCGAAACAGCGCGCAAGCTACGCGCCGGTATCGCGAACCAACCCTTCGCTGTCGATGGCAAACAGTCCGCCATCACCGCGAGCTTCGGGCTGTGCGGGCTCGACCGCGTGCCCGTCAGTGGGCGGAAGATTCCCGAGCACATGCTGAAGGTCGCGGACGCCGCGCTCTATAAAAGCAAACACGCTGGGCGCAACCGCGTGACGGCCACCATCCTCCAGGAGACGCCGCCCGGCACCTCGAAAACCAAATCCGCGCCGCTGGCGAAAAGTCGCGCAGACTGACGCAACCCCTTGGAGCGGCTGCGCTTTGGGCGCTGCATGCACTTCTGCCCACAGGGTTATGCACAAATTCTGTGGATAAGTGAAGTGACTGGCGGCCAGGCCTGGGCGGCCCCGCCAGATTGCGCCACTACAGTGGAAACCGCGCCGCGCTTGTGTGAGACTGCGCCCCTTCGCTCACTTCGCAGGCCCGCGGATGAAGAAGACAGGCAGCGAAATTGCGCCCGACGAAACAGAACAAGGCAAGGCCCCCCCAGCGGAGCCCGTGGAGCGCGCGCGATTGCAGGCAGATGTGGCTAAACAACGTGTGCGCATCGCCAAAGAAGAATTGAAGCGCGCGCGTAAGCGCTTGAAAGAAGCCAAGCGGGAAGCGAAACGCGCCCGCAAGCAGGCAGCGTCCGCGCATAAGGAATGGAAGCAGGAACGGCGTGCCAGCAAAGACGCTGTTGCCAACAAACAGGCGGCGCCCGGCAAGGCGAGAAAATCCAAGCGCACCGCCGCCACGGCGAAGAAAAGCAAGACGGCGATCAAAAAATCCCGCAAAGCAGTAGCACCAGCGCCGGCCGCCAAGGCACCGGCAGCGAAAAATAAGACCAAGGCGAAGCCGACGGTGAAGCGGGCGTCGATACCGAGCGTGAAGCGCACGGTCGCGAAGTCCCGCAAACAGACGAACGGGGCCGCACTTAATTCCAAAGCGGCTCCTGCCGACGAGACCAAGGCACCCGAGTCATTCGCAACGACACCGGCAGCCAATTCAGAAGAACTCGGTACACTGGACAGCGCGACGAATGGCGCTGCGGTCGAACACGGGACCTGACGCGCACGCGAGCTGAAGTTTTCTTTCGGAGAGTCGAGTATGCAAGATCAGCGAACCGGTGAAAGCACGGCGCGCGAAGGCGCGGCCGCCCCTGGTACAAAAGCGCGGGTCGCTCCGTCGAGCTCCCGCATGCTCACCAGTTATATGTCTGACATCGAGCAACTGCTCGATGAGCAACAGTGGGAAGCCGCTTTGCGCGAGGCGTTGGATCTGCCGCAGCTCGCGGTCGCGTTGGGCGATCCGCAATTGAGTGTCTCCGCCGAGCGCCTGAAGGGCTGGTGCGATGAGTGGATCCGTCCGGAAGATCCCGATCGAAACGCGCGCGGCGCCGACTATGAGAGGGTTGGAGCGACAGTTATTGCGCGCGCCTCCGGAAACGACGGTGCGGCGGTGCCTTCGCTCGCCCTGAAACGACTTCGCCTAAGGCGGCTCGTGCGCACGCCCCCTCGGGGATTCAACGCCGGACGCAGCAGGACTCTCGCTCCCGAAGGCACGAACGCTGTCGAGACCTGCAGCATTCTGGTCGAAGCGGCTCGTCGTTGGTACGCGCAGAACGCCGTACACGACAAAACAGTACAGGCGAATCTCGCGCGCCTCGCGGTACTGCGCTAAGTAAGAGTTCGCGCTACCGCGCTATTACATATAGGCCGATCCGCGCAAGGCCGGGGCGCTGCGCGTGAGGTCCTCTCCCGGGTCCTGTCAGCCGGCTGACATTCAAGAGCGTGGGCTTGCTCGGCGCAATGCCCCGCGCCAGCGCCTCGAGCACAGGGCGCTAAGCGGAGTTTGGCCCCGCCACCAGCCCTCAGCGCTTTCATACGAAGTCCGCCTCCGAATGTCAGCCT
>DATBCZ010000274.1:0-6702 GCA_036270175.1 Steroidobacteraceae bacterium
CTGTGTCAGATCTCCCGGAAGAAATCCGAGACGCTCTCCCGCCTCAACCGCGGGACGCACGAGGATGATCCGCCTCACCTTGTCCGACTGCAGCGCTTCGACGGCACAGGCCACAGCGAGGTAAGTCTTACCCGTACCCGCCGGCCCGATCCCGAATGTCAGATCCTGTAACCGGATGTGCGCCAGGTAGTCGCGCTGATGATTGCCGCGTGCACGGATCCCACCTCGCGGAACTCTGACACCCTGCTCGAGTTGACTCGCATCCGGCGGAAGCCGTCCGGACTCGCGCTCGCGTAACGCGAGGTGAACGCGCTCGGGCGTCACCTCCTCGCTCTTCGTGAGATCAAACAACTCCCGCAGCGTGTCCTCGGCGCTTTCCGCCTGCACACCGGTTACGCGAAAGTTGTCGCCGCGACGACGGATCTGCACGTCCAGCCGTGACTCCAACAGGCGCAGATTCTCGTCCAATGGGCCGCACAGATTCGCGAGCCGGGCATTGTCCGACGGCTCGAGATCGAATTCGCGCGCGGATGACGGAGCTGAGGCAGTCACTGGCATCAGGCGGCCGCAGCCGCAGCCAGTCGGCCGCGCAAACTGTGGGGGCGTGCTTCGGTGACTACAACATCCACGAATCGATCCATGAGCCCAGCAGGGCCAGCGAAGTTCACCCAGCGATTGTTCTCGGTCCGTCCCGCGAGCTCGCGGGCGTCCTTCTTCGCCGGTCGTTCGACGAGCACACGTTGCACAGTGCCGACCATCCTTTCATTGATCGCACGGTGTTGTGCGTCGAGCTGGGCCTGCAGGCGCGCGAGCCGCTCCTGCTTCACCTCGAGGGGGACCTCATCCGGCAGGGACGCGGCGGGCGTCCCTGGACGACGGCTGTAGAGGAAAGCGAACGACTGATCCAGGCCAACGTCACGCACGAGCGCAAGCGTCGCCGCGAAGTCGCGCTCGGTCTCACCCGGGAAACCGATGATGAAATCCGAGGAAATGCAGATGTCAGGTCGCACCGCCCGAAGCTTGCGCACTTTGTCTTTGAATTCAATGGCGGTGTAGCCGCGCTTCATCAGCGCCAGAATCCTGTCGGAACCGCTCTGCACCGGTAAGTGGAGATGGTTGGCGAGCTTCGGCACGTTCGCGTACGCCTCGATGAGGCTCTCGTTGAACTCGAGCGGATGCGAAGTCGTGAATCGAATGAGCTCGATGCCGGGGACGGCCGAGACGTGATGGATGAGCGTCGCGAGATCCACCAACGCGCCATCGGCCATCGGGCCCGCATAGGCGTTGACGTTCTGCCCCAGCAGAGTGATTTCCTGCACGCCCTGGCTCGCGAGTTGCCGCACTTCCTCGAGCACCGACTCGAAGCTCCGGCTGATCTCATCGCCCCGCGTGTAGGGCACGATGCAGAAGCTGCAGTACTTGCTGCAACCTTCCATGATCGACACGAACGCTCGAGAGCCTTCAGCACGCGGCGCCGGAAGGTGATCGAACTTCTCGATCTCCGGGAAGCTCACGTCCACAACCGAGCGTCCGGTCCGACGTAACTCAGCGATCATCTCCGGAAGCCGGTGCAGCGTCTGGGGGCCGAACACCAGATCCACGAACGGCGCGCGCTCTGTGATCGCCTCGCCTTCCTGGCTCGCGACACAGCCGCCGACACCAATGATGATTTCCGGTCGCAGCGCTTTGAGCTTGCGCCACTCGCCGAGCAGCGAGAACACCTTCTCCTGCGCCTTTTCACGCACCGAGCAGGTATTCATGAGCAGCACATCGGCCTCAGCGGCGTTATCAGTAGCCGTGAGGTCGCCGCCAGCGTGGAGCACGTCCGCCATCCGGGCGGAGTCGTACTCGTTCATCTGGCAGCCGTAAGTTTTGATGAAGTAGCGGCGAGACATAGGGAGTTATCGGGAAATTCTACGGCCTTACGCGCCGTACCGCACGGCTGTCCCTGCCCGGCGTCGCCACCGAACTGATTTCTCTAAAGATATCAATGAGATGCGATCCAGCCCACGCCCCTCCAGGCGTGCGGCCCAGGCCGCGCTCGGGCCCGTCAGAACGGAATATCGTCGTCGAAATCGTCCTTCTCGCCGCTCGGGCCCGCTGGGCCGGCGTATTCGGGATAGGAATCCGGGGGCGCGCCGCGGCCGCCACCGGCTCCGCCGCCACTGGCTCCACCGCCGCCACCGTGGGTCGGGCCGGAGCCGCCACCACCTCCGCCGCCGGCGCCACCCGCGCCGCCGCCACGGCCGCCGAGCATCTGCAGCTCATTCCCGACGATCTCGGTGGAGAAGCGCTCGTTACCCTGCTTGTCCTGCCACTTGCGAGTTCGCAGACTGCCCTCAATGTAGACCTGCGACCCCTTACGCAGATACTCGCTGGCGATTTCCGCCAGCCGGCCGAACAGCGCGACGCGGTGCCACTCAGTGCGCTCTTGCTGCTCGCCGGAAGTCTTGTCCCGCCAGCTCTCGCTCGTGGCGATGCGCAGATTGGCCACCGTACTGCCCGAGGGCATGGCGCGGGTTTCGGGGTCCGCGCCGAGGTTGCCGACCAGGATGACTTTGTTGACTCCACGGGCCATGGATGAATCCTCGAAAAAGGCGATTAGCAATGCAGTGTGCGCATTGTAATCCGCCGGCCGGCCCGAGCGAACCTCAATAGCCTCTGCGAACATGCAATTTTGAGTCGGGTCGGGTGGGACGCGTACACTCGACGGTCGGCCCGCGGCCGTGCGCTTTCGGAAAAACGCTTACAGGTAACGAGCTCAACACCTTCATATGCAACAGATTCGTGTCCGCGGCGCGCGCACCCACAACCTGAAAAACGTCGACGTCGACCTCCCCCGGGACCGCTTCATCGTGGTCACGGGCCTGTCCGGCTCCGGTAAGTCATCGCTCGCGTTCGACACACTGTACGCCGAGGGCCAACGCCGCTACGTGGAATCGCTGTCGGCCTACGCGCGCCAGTTCCTGTCGATGATGGAAAAGCCGGACGTCGACACCATCGAAGGTCTGTCGCCGGCGATCGCGATCGAGCAGAAGGCGACTTCCCACAACCCGCGCTCGACGGTCGGTACCGTCACCGAGATCTACGACTACCTGCGCCTGCTCTTCGCGCGCGCGGGGATTCCCCGCTGCCCGGATCACATGATTGATCTAACGGCACAGACCGTGAGCCAGATGGTTGATCAGGTGATGCGTCTGCCGGAAGGCACCGCGGCCGCTCTGCTCGCGCCCCTTGTGAACGATCGCAAGGGCGAGCACGCCGACGTGCTCGAAAGCCTGGCGACGCAGGGGTTTGTGCGCGTCCGCATCGACGGCCGCATCCATGAGATGGAAGCGCTGCCGCAACTCGATCCCAAACGCAAGCACACCATCGAGGCGGTGGTCGATCGCATGCGCGTGAAGCCCGACGGTGGCCAGCGACTCGCGGAATCTTTCGAGACCGCGCTGCGTTTGTCGGGTGGGTTGGTGAGACTGACCTTCCTGGATGATCCGAAGCGCGATGAGATGGTGTTCTCCAGCCGTCACGCCTGCCCGACGTGTGGCTACAGCGTGCCGCCCCTCGAGCCCAAGCTGTTCTCTTTCAACAACCCCGCGGGCGCCTGCCCGACCTGCGATGGCCTGGGTGCGAAGGAGTTTTTCGACCCGCTGCGAGTCGTCGTGCATCCGCACCTCTCGCTCGCTGGCGGTGCGATCCGAGGATGGGATCGCCGTAACGCTCACTTCTTCCAACTCATCCAGGCGCTCGCACGTCGCTACGACTTTGACATCGAGACACCGTGGACCGAATTGCCCGCGAAAGTGCAAAACGTCCTCCTCAATGGCAGCGGCGACGAAGTCATCGAATTCCGCGAGAGCACCGGCAAAGGCCGTGCAACACGCAAGCGCCATCCTTTCGAAGGTATCCTGCCGAACCTCGAGCGGCGTTATCGCGAGACCGAATCGTCCACGGTCCGCGAAGAACTCTCCAAGTACCTGGGCATGCGCCCGTGCCCGGACTGCGCCGGCACCCGACTCAACCGCGCGGCGCGTTTCGTCTTTGTTGCCGAGCGCACTCTTCCGGAGACCGCGCATCTGACAGTGGGCAAGGCCCTGGAGTTTTTCCGCTCGCTCAACCTCGCCGGCTGGCGCGGGGAAGTCGCGACGAAGATTGTGAAGGATGTCGCCGACCGCTTGCGCTTCCTGGTCGATGTGGGTCTCGATTATCTGACGCTCGACCGGAGCGCCGAGACCTTGTCGGGCGGCGAAGCCCAGCGCATACGGCTTGCCAGCCAGGTGGGGTCAGGCCTCACGGGCGTGATGTACATTCTCGATGAGCCCTCGATCGGCCTGCACCAACGCGACAATCAACGTTTACTCGGCACACTCAAGCAACTTCGCAATATCGGCAACACGGTGATCGTAGTCGAGCACGACGAGGAGGCCATCCTCGAGGCCGATCACGTCATCGATCTCGGACCGGGAGCCGGCGTCCACGGGGGACACATCGTCGCGCAGGGCACACCGCGCGAGATCATTGCCAATCCAGCGTCCATCACGGGTCAGTATCTCAGCGGCAAGCGCAGGATCGAGGTGCCCGCCGTCAGAGTACGTCCGTCGCCAGACAAACAGCTCCGCATCGTCAACGCGACGGGAAACAACCTGCGCAATGTGACGGCGGACATTCCGCTCGGACTTCTTACTTGCATAACCGGTGTTTCGGGTTCGGGAAAGTCCACCCTCATCATCGACACGCTGTTCGGATATGCGACGTCCCGTCTAAATAACACGCTCCTCAATGCATCCCCTTGCGAGCGTGTCGAGGGCCTCGACCAGATCGATCGCGTCATCGACATAGATCAAAGCCCTATCGGGCGCACGCCTCGCTCGAATCCCGCGACTTACACCGGCCTTTTTGCGCCGCTGCGCGAGTTGTTCGCGGCCGTTCCGGAGTCCCGGGCGAGAGGTTATGACGTTGGAAGATTCAGCTTCAACGTAAAAGGCGGACGCTGCGAGGCCTGCCAGGGAGATGGCGTCATAAAGGTCGAGATGCATTTTCTGCCGGACATCTATGTCCCGTGTGACGTCTGCAAGGGGCAAAGATACAACCGCGAGACTCTCGAGATCCGTTATCGCGGGAAGAACATCCACGAAGTTCTGGAAATGACTGTGGAGGACGCGCTGCGGTTCTTCCAGAACGTTCCGGCCGTCGCCAGCAAACTTCAGACACTCACGGATGTCGGACTTTCTTATGTCCGCCTCGGCCAGAACGCCACGACGCTCTCGGGTGGTGAGGCACAGCGCGTCAAGCTGTCGCGAGAGCTAGCTAAGCGCGCGACCGGCAGAACGCTCTACATCCTTGATGAACCAACAACCGGCCTGCACTTCTACGACGTAGCGCAGTTGCTTGATGTCCTGCATCGCCTCCGCGACGAGGGCAACACCATCGTCATCATCGAACATAACCTCGACGTGATCAAAACCGCCGACTGGCTCATCGACCTCGGACCGGAAGGCGGCGAAGGCGGTGGCGAGATCATCGCCACCGGTACCCCGGAGCAGATCGCGGCAAACCCCAGATCGCACACCGGTAGCTTCCTGCGACCGCTGCTCGAGAAGCAGAAAGAGAAAGGGCGCTCATCCGCCACCGGGTGACGAGCGATGAGCCCCAGGTGACCGGTAGCCACGCGGCGAGCCCGAGCGTGGCCACCGCCCGGACGCGCGTCTCGCTATATTGCAGGAACGTTGCAAATGCGAACCGTTCTCATCCATACTTGAGCTATGGATGCTGCCGCCTCTCCTGCGGGTCTTGCCCTGAACCCGGGTTACGTAAGCCTGAGCGCGTTGTCGCCCGGAAGCTCCGGCTTGGTCGTGGGGGTGGGTACGTCCAGCGGATCAATGAGCCCCCTGGAGCGGCGCCTGCTAGAGCTGGGCTTCTTCAGCGGTGAGCACTTCGAGATTGTCGCCGAGGCCTGGCCGGGACGCGATCCGTTCGTCGTCCGCATCGGGAACACGACCCTGGCGCTCCGACGCCGGGAAGCAGAATCCATCTGGGTAGAGCTCTCGCGGCCTAACCCGGCGGGCACACCCGCCGCGGTCGCCGCCCCCGCTCAATAGGCCCATGAACGCCTCCGCCGATGTCCGAGTTGAGCCCCGGACTGTGGGGTTGAGCGCGACGTCCGGCCCGAGCCTCTCGCTCGTAGGCGTCCCCAATTGCGGCAAAACCGCCCTCTTCAATCGACTCACCGGAAGCCGCCAGAAAGTCGCCAACTACCCTGGCGTCACTGTGGAGCGCAAGGAAGGCCGCTTCGCCGGCCCTCGCACCGGCCGCGTCTTCCGCCTGATCGACCTGCCAGGGGCGTATAGCCTCGAGCCCACGTCATTGGACGAGGCTGTCGCCCGCGACGTCGTTCTCGGAAGGCACGCATCCGAGCCGCCGCCGGACCTCCTGGTATGCGTAGTTGACGCGACCAATCTGCGCCTGAACCTGCGATTGGTTCTCGAGCTCAAACGGATAGGCCGCCCGATGCTGGTCGCGCTCAACATGAGCGACGTGGCCAAGCAGAGAGGGTACCGGCTCAATAGGCAGGCTCTCGAGGCTGAGCTCGGGATACCCGTCGTTGAGACCGTGGCGGTTCGCCCGGGCGGTGAGCGAGAGCTCGTCGAAGCCATCGATCAGTACCGCTTCTCCGAGCCTGTCGGACGAGTGGAAGCACCCGCACCG
>DATBCZ010000275.1:0-6681 GCA_036270175.1 Steroidobacteraceae bacterium
GCAGACGGAGCTTTCCTCGGCTAATAGCATCAACCTCGGTCGGCTGCTGCCCCAGGCGGTTTACTACGCGGCGACGAGCCTGGCGATCTGGCGTCGCTACGGCGAGTTGGCCTCATTCGTCATCCCGAGCGGGAATCTCGGGAATGCGGCGGCCTGTATTTGGGCACGCAAAGTCGGCCTGCCGATAGGCGAGGTCATCCTCGCTCACAACGCGAATCGCACGGTGCCCGATTTTCTCGAAAGCGGTGACTGGCAGCCGCGTCCGAGCGTCGCCACCTTGGCCTCGGCCATGGATGTGGGCAATCCAAGCAACATGGAGCGGCTCCGCGCGCTGTTCCCCGAGTTGCCCGACATGCGCCGCGCTGTGAGTGCGTTCACTGTGACCGACGACGCCATCCAGGCCCGCATCCGCACGGGATTCAAGGAATTTGGACAGGTGTGGTGCCCGCATACGGCAACCGCCGCCGAGGCTTACGAGCGAATGTCCGCGGCCCGGCAAGGGGCGCCCCGGAAGCAGGGCCGCTGGGTGCTGGTGGCCACCGCGCACCCCGCGAAATTCCGCGAGATCGTCGAGCCGCTCATTGGCCACACAATTCCGGTCCCGGAGACGCTCGCGAAACTGTTCGCGCGACCGACGGAATGCACCGAAATCGATGCTGATCTGTCTGCGTTGCGTGCCGCCCTGGGCCGGAGGAATCCATCTTGGAAGAGTTGAGCAACCTTCCACCCACCGCGTGGGTCATGATCGGCGGCGCGGCCGCCGTCGGTTTCGGAATCTCGTGGCTGTGGCGCTGGTACCGGAACTACAGTGCCCGCAAGGCACTACGCGCGGCGGTGACGGCCGCCGGCTCGGATCACCTCGTCGACATGCTGGTACCCGACGGAATGGGCGGGGGCTTTCACGTGGACTTCCTGCTGCTCACGGGCCGCGGCATCCTGATCGTGGATCTTCGTGACGTGCAGGGGAATATCTTCGGCGGTGATCAAATGGCCGACTGGACCGTCATGGACGGACCGCGGCGCTTCACGTTCACCAACCCACAGAGCTCGCTCTATGACCGCATCGCCGCAGTGAAGGCGGTCGCCGGCGAGGTGCCGGTGGAAGGGCGTATCGTCTTCACCCGCCGCGGCAAATTCCCGAAGGGGCTGCCGAAGTGGACGTTGATGGTGGACTCCCTGCGTGCGGAGTTTCCGTCGGTCGACTACGACTCCGGCGCTCTCACCCGCTACCACGAGCCGTGGCAGAAGGTGAAAGGCGCGGTGAAGCCCAGCTACATGGCGCACATGCGCTAGTTTGATTGGCCGAAAGTCGCCTGGCGGCGCTTTCGGCGGACGGGCTCGGTACCTCGAATTCGCGGCCGGCAAAAAGCGTGGTTTTTGCCGGCGTGCACCAGTACGCAGCGCTAGCCAACCGTCTTGGCGTGATCGGCCAACACCAACGACACGCACGCTGTCAGCTTGGTCGCGTAGTCGATGTGGAGGAATTCGTTCGGGCCGTGCGCGTTGGCGTGCGGACCTAACACCCCGGTGATGAAGAACTGGGTGTGTGGGAACCGGGCACCCAACATCCCCATGAACGGTATGGATCCGCCGCAGCCGATGTGTACGGCCTCGCGCCCGTAGATTTTCTGCGAGGCCCGGGTGATGGATTCCTCGAGCCACGGCGCGAAGGCCGGGGCATTCCAGCCACCCGTTCCGCCCTCGGACTCGAATTTTACCTGCACTCCGTAGGGCGGATCGCGCTCGAGCGTTTCCTTCAGCGCTTTAGCTGCATGCGCGGGGTCCGTCGTTGGCGGGAGTCGCAGTGAGAGTTTGAAGGACAGTTCCGGCAACAACACGTTGCCCGCCGAGCCCACGGGCGGCAGCCCGTCGGCGCCCGTTACCGCAAGCGTGGCGCGCCACGTGCTGTTGATGATGAGTTCCACCGGGTCGTTGGAAATCGGCTGCGCACCCTCGGCCCACGGCAATTTGCCAGCGACCGTGTCGCCCAGAACCCGGGCGGCCGCGGTGACCTGCGCACGCCGATCCTTCGGGATACTCGCCTGAAGTTCCTCGAGCAGGAGATCGCCCGTCACCGGGCTTTCGACCCGGGCGAGAATTTGCGACACGATCCGAAACGGGGTGGGCGCGATTCCTGTGGCCATGCCGGAGTGCACACCTTCAGTCAACACGCGCACGCTCAACCGGCCGGTGAGATTTCCCCGCAGCGATGTAGTGCACCAGACCTGGTCGTAGTTGCCGCACTCGGCGTCGAGACAGACGACGAGTGACGGATTGCCGATGGCGTCGCCCAGCGCGTCGAGGTGCGCCGGCAAATCGACGCTACCGCTTTCTTCGCAGGCTTCGATGAGGAGCACACAACGGGCGAGCTTGATCTTCTGCTCCTTCAGGGCCGCGATGGCGGTGAGAGAGCTGAATACGGCATAGCCGTCGTCGGCGGCACCGCGTCCATACAACTTGCCGTCCCGGACCACCGGCTCCCAAGGGCCCAGTCCGGGCAGCCAGCCGGTGAACTCAGGCTGCTTGTCCAGGTGGCCGTACAACAGCACAGAACCGGGCAACTCGCCCGGGATGTCCACCAGCAGCAGGGGTGTCTTACCCGGAAGCCGCTTGATCTCCACGCGCATTCCCGGGATGGGCTGGACGCGGCACCACTGCGCCATGAGTTGCACCGCCGCCTCCATGTGCCCGTGGCTCTCCCATTTCGGATCGAACATCGGCGACTTGTTGGGAATCCGCACGTAGGCGACGAGGCGCTCGAGAATCGACTCATCCCAGGTTTTGCGAACCGATTTACGCAGCTGCTCGAGATCCATGGCAGTCTCCGAGATATGTAATGAAATCAAATAGATGGAAGGCCAAAGAGCATCCGCGCCGCAGCCGTGCTGGAGCGTGCCAGGGTCGCCACCGACTCGCCTCGGGCTCGCGCCACCACCGCCGCGATGTGCGGCAGGTACGCGGGCTCATTTCTGCGCGAGGCGGGCTTCGGCCGCAAGTCGCGCGGCAACAGATAAGGTCCGTCCGTCTCCAACAACAGGCGCCCAGCCGGAATCTCTTTCATGAGCGGCAACAGGTGAGCGCCACGCCGCTCATCGCAGATCCAGCCGGTGATGCCGATAGCGAAGCCCAATTCCAGGTATGCCGTCAGCTCGTGCGCGGCACCCGTGAAGCAGTGAGTGACTCCACCGATCAACGTCGCGCGGTGCTCCTTCAAGATGGCGAGAAAATCCTCGTGCGCGTCACGCTGGTGCAGGAACACGGGCTTGCGCACTCGCGCGGCGAGCTCGAGCTGGCGGTGAAACGCGGCCTGCTGTACCGGCCTGGGCGAAAAGTCCCGAAAGTAATCGAGACCACATTCCCCGGCGGCTACGACCTCCGGCTGCCGCGCGAGCTCTTCGAGCACGCTGAGCGAGTCGGGGGTCAAGTCCGTTGCATGGTGGGGATGGACGCCGGCCGTCGCGAACAGCCGGCCTGGGCGTGAGCGTGCGAGCTCGAGCGCTTTCTGCGCCCCATCGATGCTCGCCCCGGTCACCATCATCTGTACGACGCCTGAGGCTTCGGCGCGCGCAATCACGGCGTCCCGATCGCCGTCGTAGCTGTCGTGACTTAGATTGATTCCTATGTCGATGAGCGCGGGCGAGGCCGGAGGCAGGGGGGGTGTGGTATCGTTCGTCATGCGCCACCCGCATTCTACTGAACGCGGAACCGTCGAAAAAATGTGTTTGGATTTTGCGCGCAATAAATCCGTCCGCTCCTGGCTTCTCCTGCTCACTGCAGGGTTGCTGGCGTCCGCGCCGGCTGTGCACGCGGCGGAGCCGAACTGGCTCGATATCGAGAGCCGTATCCAGTACGGCTATTTCACCGAAGACACGCGGTCGTTGCACAACCTCGTGGAGCCGCTCGACTCCAATGACTCGCACGACCGGCTGAAAAGCTATTACGCGGGATTGCTGGCGTACCGGCTCACCCTTTTGGCGCAGGCGCAGGCAGATCCATCCGCCGCCACCGGCAAAGCGCCGGCCCCCGTCCGCAGGAACGACCGCAGTAAGGACGAGGCGCGCCAGGCGGTGGAGCGCTGTGTCGGCTCGCTCGACCAGGCCCTGGAAGTCCAGAGCAACTTCGCGGAGGCGCTGGCGCTGCAGTCCGCCTGTCTGGGCATGCTGGCTGACCTGGGTACCTGGCGGGCGCGGCTCGCCGCGCCCAAAAGCGCGACCCAGCTCCGCAAGGCGTTGCAGATCGCTCCGAAGAATCCACGCGTGCTGTTGCTCGATGCGATCAGTGACTACGAGCATGCGAAAGGGCCCGCGAGTGATGCTGAGCACACCTGCTCAAAGTTCAAAACGGTGGCGGCATTGTTCGATGCAGAACGCGCGGACGTCGACCAGGTGCCGGGCTGGGGTGCCGCCGAAGGCTACATGTGGCTGGGGCGGTGTTATCTCGATATCGGTAACCCCAACGAGGCGCGTGATGCGTTAGAACGCGCGCTGCTCATCGCACCTGAGTTCGGACAGGCCCGCCGGTTGCTCGCCACCATCACGTCAGGTTAAATCAAGCAAACAGCACGTATAGGAGGGCTCGCGCGATGAACGTCCCCCAACCGGTTAACTCGCCGGACCTCGGTATTCGCGTGATCTACATGCTGCTGTTCGCGGTGGTGTTCTGGGCTCTGTGCTGGATACTGGCTGCCACCACCGTAGTGCAACTCATCGTGAGACTCCTAAACGGCGGCCCGAATCCGGACCTCACGCGTTTCGGGGCTTCGTTGGCACGCTACGCGCGCCAGGTGATCGAATTTCTGACATTTGTCACCGAGCTGGCGCCGTATCCGTTCACAGCGTGGCCGGTGGAAGGCTGAAGCGAGTATCGCAAGCGCCGATCCGTCAGTCATGACGGGGCAACAAGACATCCCGGCATGCTATGGTTGCGCGACTCACAAGGGCACAAGAATCGATGCCTCCCGATCCCGATAAACGGCAGTTGTTGGAACAGTTGCGCATCGACCCGGTGCACCGCGACGAGCAGACGACATCGTCCCGCACACTGTGGATAACCGCGGGTGTTGTGGTGGCCGTGCTCCTGGTGGGCGCGGCTGTTGCCTACTTCGTGTTGCGGGGGCCTCGTTTCGAGGTTGAGGCGGCCGGCGCGGCCGCGCCCACGAGCTCGGCGGGCCCGACGGCGATATTGCAGGCCACCGGTTATGTTACGGCGCGCAGACAAGCCACGGTTTCCGCGCAGATCACCGGCGCGCTCAAAGAGGTTCTCATCGAGGAGGGCGAGCGTGTTACCGCCGGCCAGGTGTTGGCCAGGGTGGACGACACGGCGCAGCGCGCGGCCCTGGCGCAAAGCGTCGCGCAGGTGGAAGTTGCAAAGGCGGTTCTGGTGCAGGAGCAGACGCAACTCGAGCAGGCGCGCCGCGATCTGAAGCGCAACGCGGATCTCATCGACCGGCATCTCGTCTCCCAGCAGGCGCTGGAGACCGCCGATACGGCAGTTCGGACCCAGGAAGCGCTCGTAGCCTCTCAAGTCAGGCAAGTCGAGCTGTCGGTCGCCGCGCAGCGCGGCGCCCAGGTGCAACTCGACTACACCACGGTGAGGGCGCCGTTTTCCGGCGTAGTGACCGCGAAGGCGGCGCAGGCGGGCGAGATCGTGTCGCCGATCTCCGCGGGTGGCGGATTTACGCGCACCGGTGTCGGCACGATCGTGGACATGGACTCGTTGGAAATCGAAGTTGATGTCAACGAGGCCTACATCAACCGCGTCCGGCCTAACCAACCGGCGGAGGCCGTCCTCGACGCGTATCCCGACTGGACGATACCGGCACACGTGATTGCCATCATCCCGACAGCGGACCGCAGCAAGGCCACCGTGAAGGTCCGGATTGCGATCGACCTGAAAGATCCCCGCATTCTTCCCGATATGGGCGTGCGCGTGTCCTTTCTCGAGGAGGCGGCGAAGAGCGCCGACGCGGCGACGAGCGGGTCACAGAGCCCGGCGGGCCCACGGGGGCTGCTCGTGCCTTCCGGAGCGATCGTCGAGCGGGACGGCCGCAGCATGGTGTTCACAATCGAGGGTGATCATGCCCATGCAATCCCGGTGACGCCGGGCCAGACTTACGGAGACCTGCGCCAGGTGGAAGGTCTCCCGAGCGGAGCGCGTGTCGTGAAAGCGCCTCCGGCCGAGATGACCGACGGAGCCCGGATCGTCGTCAACAAACAGTGAGGGATCGGCATGAGCGTTCTGGTAGAAATTCGCAAGCTGAGCAAGGTCTACGAGCGGGGTAGAGAGAAAATCGAGGTCCTGCATCACGTCGACCTCGACATCGAGCAGGGCGACTTCCTGGCTCTCATGGGCCCGTCGGGCTCCGGCAAGACCACCCTGTTGAATCTCATCGGCGGCCTCGATTCCCCCACCGAGGGCACCCTCACGATCGCCGGCAAGCGCATCGACAACCTCGGCGAAGGGGCGCTGGCGAAATGGCGCGCCTCGAACGTGGGCTTCGTATTCCAGTTCTACAACCTGCTGCCGATGTTGTCGGCGCGGAAGAACGTTGAGTTGCCGCTGCTGTTGACCCGCCTCGGGTCGGCACAACGCAAACGCAACGCTGGCGTCGCCCTCGACCTGGTCGGCCTCTCGGACCGCTCGGCACACAAGCCCGGTGAGCTCTCGGGCGGGCAGCAGCAG